>CAZIXL010000685.1:0-2203 GCA_964542885.1 uncultured bacterium | reverse complement strand
TCTCCTTCTCGGTCGGGCGGCCTTCGCGCTTGAAGAAGCCGCCGGGAATCTTGCCAGCCGCGTAGGTGCGCTCGCGGTAGTCGCACGTGAGCGGCACGAAATCCAGGCCCGGCTTCGCGCTCTTGGCCGCGCTCGACGCGACCAGCACGACCGTGCCCCCCAGCTGCATGACGACCGAGCCGCCGGCGAGCTTCGCCCACTTGCCCGTGCTGAGGGTGAGTTCCTTGCCTCCGAGATCGACGGTGAGCTTGTGTTCAGCCATTCCACTTCCTGTCTCTCGCATGCCCCCGGGACCTTCCCGGGCGCGGTACCACCCCGCGGAGATGCGACCCCCGCCGGGTCGAGCGGGGTCCTTCCCCGCTCTTGGAGAAACGCGGCCCTTGCGGGGCCGCGTTCCCATGCCGCCAGGACGTTCCTAGCGACGAAGTCCGAGTTCTTTGACGACCTTTCGGTACCGATCGACCTTGGTCGCCTTGAGGTAGTCCAGCAGCCGCCGGCGCTGGCCCACCATGCGGAGCAGGCCGCGGCGCGAAGCGTGGTCGCGCTTGTGGACCTTGAAGTGCTCCGTGAGGTAGTTGATCTTCTCCGTGAGGAGCGCGATCTGGACCTCGGGGGATCCCGAATCGCCTTCGTGCGTCTTGAACTTTTCGATGATGCCCTGCTTCTGCTCCTTCGTGAGCGTCACAGTGGCGAGCTCCTGCAAGTGAGGTGGGCTGGAAGGCCCCGTCCGCGAGTGTCAGGTCTCGTCGGAGGGAGCGCGGGTGCTGCGGAGACCCCGGGGGGACCGGGGTGACGGGGCAACATACCATCCGACCCGGCCACAGGCCAGATGTGAATTCACGCTCCCGGGCCCCCTGCCTGGGCGGGGGCGTCCTCGCGGGGGTCGAGCGCAAGTCGTTGGCGCGCATGCTCCACGTCGGCACCGATCGCCTCGATCAGGGCCTCGACGCCCTCGAAGCGGAGCTCCGGCCGCAACCAGTCCACGAACTCGACCTCGACCTCCCGGCCGTACAGGTCGCCGTCCCAATCCAGCAGGTGGACCTCGAGGGTGACGGCCTGCCCACCGAAGGTCGGCCGGATGCCGATGCTCATCGCCCCGGGCAGCCGGTCCCCGGCGCCGTCGATGCGGGCCCAGACGGCGTAGATACCCAGCGCGGGGAGGCACTTTTCCTCGTGCAGGCGCAGGTTGGCGGTCGGCCAGCCGAGCTTGCGGCCCACGCCGTCGCCGTGCACCACCAGCCCCGACAGCGAGAAGCGCCGCCCGAGCAGCCGCGCCGCCAGGGCCACGCGCCCGTCCCCGAGCGCCGAGCGAATGCGCGAGCTGCTGACCGGGCCGCCCTGGTCGGCGAGCAGCGGCACCGCTTCGACCTCGAAGCCTTCGGCGCGGCCGATCGCGCGCAGGCGCTCGACGTTTCCGGCCCTGCCCCTGCCGAGAGCGAAGTCCTCGCCCACCACGAGCCACCGCGGCCGGAACGGCTCGACGAGGTGCGTGCGTACGAAGGTCTCGGGATCGAGTGACGCCAGCTCCCGCGTGAACGGCAACACGCGCAGCTCGGCGCCCATCGCGGCCAGCCGCGCCTGCTTCTCGGGGATCGGCGTGAGCGGCGGCAGGGCGCGGAACTCCTTCGCGAGCACGAGGTCGGGGTGCGGATCGAAGCTCACCGCCACGCAGCGGTCGCCGGCGGCGCGTGCCACGGCGCGCCCGATGAGGGCGCGATGCCCGCGGTGGAGCCCGTCGAAGACGCCGACCGCGACGGCGACGCTCACGCGCGCCCGCCTTCGCGCACGGCCCACGGGAAGACGACGGCGGGATGCGCGAGCGCGCCGCCGACCGCGGCCAGGCGCAGTTCGCCCAGCGCGAGCGCCCGGCCCGCACCGTCGCGCAGCACCACCGAGCGCGGGCCGGCGGCGAGCGGCCCCGCACCCGGCGGCACGGCGCAGGGGCGGCCGAAGCCCAGCGCCTCGGCACCCGCGCCATCGAGCGTCACCGCGGGCAGTGCCTCGAGCGCACGGTCGAGCGGCACGCCGTGGCGCGCGAGGACTTCCGGAGCGGCGGCGTCGAGGTCGGCGAGGGTGCACGCGTGCTCCACGTCGAACGGCTCGCTGCGCAGCCGGCGCAGGGACGCGAGCGCGGCGCCGCAGCCCAGCCCGGCACCCAGGTCGTGGACGAGCGTGCGGACGTACGTCCCTCCCGAGCAGCGCA
>CAZIXL010000684.1:0-2204 GCA_964542885.1 uncultured bacterium | reverse complement strand
TCCTCGAACTTCTTGAAGTTCTCGACGAAGCGCTGCGCGAGCTGCCGGTAGCGCACGTCGTAGGCCGCGCGATCCGGCCACGAGGACGCCGGGTCGAGCACGCCCGCGGGGACGCCCGGGCAGCTCGTCGGGACCTCGAAGCCGAAGATCGGGTCGACCGCGAACTTCACCTTCGCCAGCTCGCCCGAGAGCGCCGCGTTCAGCAGCGCGCGGGTGTGCTGGATGCTGATGCGCTTGCCCACGCCGTACGGACCGCCCACCCAGCCCGTGTTCACGAGCCAGCAGGTGGCGCCGTACCGCTCGACCTTGCGCTTGAGCAGGTCGGCGTAGAACGCCGGGTGGTGGACCATGAACGGTCCGCCGAAGCAGGCGCTGAACGTGATCTCGGGCTCCTTGCCCAGCCCCGCCTCGGTGCCCGCGAGCTTCGACGTGTACCCGGAGATGAACTGGTACAGCGCCTGGTCCGCGGTCAGCCGTGCGATCGGCGGCATCACGCCCGACGCGTCGCAGGTGAGGAACACCACGTTCTTCGGGTGCCCGCCCATGCCGTCCGGCAACGCGTTGCCGATGAAGCGCAGCGGGTAGGAGGCCCGCGTGTTCTCGGTCACGCTCTCGTCGTCGAGGTCGATCTGCCGCGAGACGGGGTCGATCGTCACGTTTTCGAGGATCGTGCCGAAGCGCCGCGTGGTCGCGAAGATCTCGGGCTCGGCGGTGGCCGAGAGGCGGATCACCTTCGCGTAGCAGCCGCCCTCGAAGTTGAAGACGCCGCGGTCCGACCAGCCGTGCTCGTCGTCGCCCACCAGGTTGCGGTTCGGGTCGGCCGAGAGCGTCGTCTTGCCCGTTCCCGACAGCCCGAAGAACAGCGCCGCGTCACCGCCGGCACCGACGTTGGCCGAGCAGTGCATGGGCATCACGCCGTCCAGCGGCAGCAGGTAATTGAGCACGGTGAAGATGGACTTCTTGATCTCGCCCGCGTACGCCGTGTTGCCGATGATGCACAGCTTCTGCTCGAAGTTCAGCACGATGAACGTGTTGCTCGCCGTGTTGTCGATCGAGGGAATGCCCTTGAAGCCCGGCGCGACGATGACCGTGAACTCCGGCACGTGCCGGCGGTGCTCCTCGGCGCTCTCGAGCGGCACGAACATGTTGTGCGCGAACATCGAGTGCCAGGCCAGCTCGGTCACGATGCGGACGGGCAGCCGGTGCGCGGGATCGGCACCGGCGCTGCAGTCCTGCACGAACACGTCGCGACCCTGCAGGTAGCCCTGCAGGCGGCCGAACAGCTCGTCGAACTTGTCCGGCGCGAACGGGCGGTTGTACTGCCCCCACCACACGTGCTCCTCGGACGAGGGCTCGCGCACGATGAACTTGTCGCTCGCCGAACGGCCCGTGTGCTTGCCCGTGCCGCACACGATCGCGCCGTCCTCGGCCACGAGCGCCTCGCGGCGGAACACGGCCTCCTCGTAGAGCGCGGAGACGGGCAGGTTCCAGTACACCGTTCCCAGCTGGCTCAGGCCGTGCTGGTCGAGGCCGAAATCGCTGCGGACCGCCTGGGCCCGCGCCTGCGCGGGCGTCTTGATGTCGAGGTAGTTGATCATTTCCAGTCCCTCACCATCTTGCGGTCGCCGATGTAGATCTCGCTCGGGGCCTTCGCGTCGAGCGCCCACTTCATGCGCGCGACGCCCTCGGTCACGTCCTTCACGGTGCCCGCGTACGACAGCCGCAGGTGCCCTTCCATGCCGAACTCGCGCCCGGGCACGGTGACCACGCGCGCCTTGTCGAGCAGGAACTGGCAGAGCTTGACCGAGTCCCTCTCGTAGGCGCTGAAGTCGGGCAGGCAGTAGAACGTGCCCTGGGGCTTGTGGCAGCGCACGCCGCTGAACGACGCCAGCTCCTGCATCATGACGTCGCGATTGTTCTGGATCGTGAGCCGCAGCGACTCGACCTGGCCCTGCAGGCCGTTCAGCGCGCCCTCGGCGCCGGCCTGCATGACGGGCGAGGCGCACGACGTGGTCTGCGCCTGGACGTTCGCCATGGTCTGCACGAGCGCCCGGTTCGCGACCGTCCAGCCGATGCGGAAGCCGGTCATGCCGTAGAGCTTCGAGATGCCGTTGACCACGATCACGTGCGTGGACTCGATGTCCTTGTGCGTGAACCTCCAGCCCGGGGCCGGCTTCGCGCTGTCGAACACGAGCTTGTGGTAG
>CAZIXL010000683.1:0-2205 GCA_964542885.1 uncultured bacterium | reverse complement strand
CATGGACCGGCGGCGTGCCCGCCGGCGCCGGCGGGCCGGGGCCGCACCCGCACGGCTACTACTCCCCGATCCGCGAAGCGCTGCGGCGCGCGAGTCCCAGGTTGCCCGCGGTCCGCGTGCCGCGCCCGGCGTGGGTGGGCCACACCGTGGACCTCGACCGCTGGTTCTACGCGCCGGCCCTCGCCACCGGCCGCCGCGTCGTGGATTCCATGCGCCGGCTGCACACCGGCGTCCCGAACGTCTACCTGGCCTGGCAGCTCGCGGGCGCGCTCGCGCTCGCGCTGCGGCTCTCCATCTTCGTCCGCTTCCGGGGCCTGCCATGAGCGCCGTCGGCACCGCCGCACCCGCCTCGCCTGCCATCGAGCACCTGGCCGCTGTCGCCCGCGCCGAGCTGCGGGACGCCCTGCGGGGCGTCGAACCGGCCGCGGGGCGCGTCGACCTGCGCGTCGAGCGCAGCGCGCTGCCGGCCGCGACCCGCCTGCTCTGCGAGCGCCTGGGGGCGCGCTACGTGATCAGCGTGGGCGCCGACCGGCGGGCGGACGGGGCCGGCTACGAGGTGCATCACCACTTCGCGCTCGACGCCGACCGCCTGCGCGTCGCCGTGCGGGCGACGCTCGACGCGGCGAAGCCCGTGACGCCCTCCATCACGCCCGTCGTGCCGGGCGCCTCGTGGGCGGAGCTCGAGATGCACGACCTCCTCGGCATCACGAGCGAGGGCCACCCCGATCCGCGGCCGCTGGTGCTGCCCGACGACTTCCCGGCCGGCGTCCACCCGCTGCGCAAGGACGTGCCACACGACTACCGCGTGCCGGCCGGCGACGGCGCCGCGCCGCCGCGGCCCTTCCCCTACCGCGAGCCCCCGCCCGGCACGACGGTGGTGCAGATGGGGCCGTTCTTCCCGGTGCTCGAGGAGCCTTCGCAGTGGCGGCTGTTCGTCGACGGCGAAAACGTGGTGGGTGCCGACTACCGCGGGTTCTACTGCCATCGGGCGATCGAGAAGCTGGCCGACGCGAAGCTCAACTACAACCAGGTCGTCTCGCTGGCCGAGCGCATCTGCGGGATCTGCGGATGCGTGCACTCGACGTGCTGGTGCCAGGCCGTCGAGGCCGCGGCCGGCATCGAGGTGCCCGAACGCGCGCGCATCGTGCGCACGCTGGCGCTCGAGCTGGAGCGCGTGCAGAGCCACCTGCTGTGGCTGGGCCTCGCCTGCCACGTGGTCGGCTTCGACTACGTGTTCATGCACGCCTGGCGCCTGCGCGAGCCCGTGCTGGCGCTGGCGGAGCGCCTGTCGGGCAGCCGCAAGCACTACGGCGTCAACCTGGTGGGCGGCGTGACGTTCGACGTGCCCATGGCCCGCCATCGCGACATCCTCGATGCGCTGTCCCGCGTCGAGGCCGAGACGCTGGAGCTGGTCCGCAGCCTGCGCGGCGACGACGCGCTGCTTTCGCGGCTGCGCGGCGTGGGCGTGCTGACGCCCGACGAGGCGCGCGCGACCGGCGCCGTCGGCCCGACCGCGAGGGGCAGCGGTCTCGCGATCGACGTGCGCCGGGACCACCCCTACGCCGCCTACGACCGGTTCCAGTTCGACGTGGTCGTGCACGACACGTGCGACGTGCTCGCGCGCACGCTCGTGAGGGCCGAGGAGATCTTCCAGGCGGTGCGCATCATGCAGGGTTGCGTCTCGGCGCTGCACGCGCTGCCGGAGGGCGGGCTGATGGGCGACGTTCCCGCCGTCCTGCCGCCCGGACTCGAGGGCGTGAGCGCCGTCGAGGCCCCGCGCGGCGAGGTGTTCCACTTCGCTCGCACCGGCGTGCGCAACGGCCCGGACCGCTGGCGCGTGCGGGCACCGAGCTACCAGAACCTGCAGGCCGTGCCGCTCATGTTCAAGCCCGGCACGCTGGTGGCCGACGTGCCCATCATCATCGGCAGCATCGACCCGTGCTTCTCGTGCACGGAGCGCGCCGAGCTGGTCGACCGCCGCGCGGGCACCTCGCGCCGGCTGCGCCGCGAGGAGTTCGAAGCGCTCGCGCGTGCCGGCGCGCCCGGCGCCGGGGGAGGCCGAGCATGAACGTCGGCGCCGTCGCCTGGGGGCTGCTCGGTCCCGCCCTGCTGCTCGCGGCCTCGCCGCTGCTGGACGGCATCGCGCGCAAGGTGAGGGCGAGGCTCGAGTCGCGGGCCGGCCCGCCGCTGCTGCCGGTGGTCGGC
>CAZIXL010000682.1:0-2206 GCA_964542885.1 uncultured bacterium | reverse complement strand
GGCGCGGCGTTCGTCTACGAGAAGTCCGGCGGCACCTGGGCGTCCGCCGCGCGGCTGCTGGCGTCCGACGGCCAGCACCAGGACAAGTTCGGCAGCTCGGTGGGCGTCTCGGGCGACTGGCTCGTGGTCGGCGCGCCGGGCCGCGACTCGATCGCGACCGGCATGGGTGCCGCGTACGTCTTCGAATGGACCGGAACCGCATGGGCCGAACGACAGGAGCTGCTGCCGCCCGACGGCGCGGCGAACGACCAGTTCGGCGCCGCGGTGGCGATTGCGGGCGACCGGCTGGTCGTGGGCGCGCCCACGCACGACCTGCCCGCCGGCAACGCGGGCGGCGCGTACCTCTACCAGCGCTCGGGGGCCACGTGGTCGCTGGCGAAGATCCTCTCCCCGCTGGCGCTGCAGGCCGGGGACAACTTCGGCACCTCGGTCGCGATCTCGGGCGACCGCGTGGTCGTGGGCGCGCCGCGCGACGACGGCGCCTGGACCGACCGCGGGCTCGCGTACCTGTTCGAGTACGACGGTTCCGACTGGCCCGTGGTGACCGAGCTCGTGCCCGACAGCAACAGCTACATCGAAACGGCGGGCTCCGCGGTGGCGATCGACGGCGAGGTGATCGTCGTCGGGGCGCACTCGATGGACGGCGTGGTGGCGTCCTCCGGAGGCGCGCACGTGTACGAGCGCGTGAACGGCACCTGGAGCGAGGTGAAGCGGCTCTACGTGCGGGACGCGGCGGTCTCCGACTGGCTCGGCTGGTCGGTCGCCGTGCGGGGGGATCGCATCCTGCTCGGCGCGCTCAACTCCGACCCGGGCGTCACGGATGCGGGCGCCGCGTACCTGTGGCTGCGCGACTGGGACGGCTGGCGGCAGGCGCAGAAGATCTGGGCGTCCGACGCCACCTACCTCGACGGCTTCGGCTCGGGCGTCGGGCTCGGCGCCGACTTCGCGGCGATCGGCGCGCGGTTCCAGGACGCGCCCAACAACAACAGCGGTTCGGTCTACGTGTTCGAGCCCGACTGCGTCGCGCCCTCGGCGACGCTCGACGTGCCGGTGGCAGGGCCGCTCCGCGCCGGCAGCGCGACGCTCGCGGTGCACCCGAATCCGGCCCGCGCCGGGGGCGTGTGCTTCGTGGACGCCGTACCCGGCGGCGCGGAATCGTTCGAACTGTTCGATCCCGCGGGCCGCAGCGTGCGGACCTGGACCGCCGCCCCCGTGGCGGCGGGAGCGCCGCACGCGCTCGCCCTGCCGGCGCTCGCGCCGGGCACCTACGTCCTGCGCGCGCGCTCGGCGACCGGCGTTCGTGCCGGCAAGCTCGTGCTCGTCCGCTAGCCCCCGTCCGGGTGCTCCCCCTGAACGCGCCGGGCCGGCCGGGCATCCGGCCGTGCCCGGCTTCGTGCGGGGGTCGCGGGCCGGGTCGCGCGCGATTTGTCAGCGGTCTTGCAGCGACGGGTCACGCCCGTGAACTCGGGGCGCGCGGCCGCTCGTCGGTGGGTGTACACACGAGGGCAGCCGGCCGCACCGGCGGCCACCGGAATCTCGGCGGACGCGGTGCGGGCTTCACACCGAACGCACCCGCCGCACCCGTGCCCCGCGCCCTGCGGGGCGCGCCCGAGGAGGAAGCGCCACCATGCCGCCCGCCGCCGGGGCCGCGCCCGCGGTCCTGCCCGCGGACCTCGCGCCGCTCGCGTCGCTGCCCGCGGCCGGGTCGCGGCGCCTGCGCGTGGCGGTGGCGCTGTTCCTGCTGGGCGGGGCGTTCGTCGCCGACTTCTACACGGGCAACGAGGCGTCGTCGTCGCTCTACTACCGGGCCGCGGTCGGCTGGGCCGCGTGGTTCCTCGACCTGGGCTGGGGAATCGCGGCGGCGGTCGCGGGCGGCGCGGCGTGGCTCACCGCCTACCTGCTCGTGCCCGGCAGCCACACCTCCACCGTCGTGCTCGCGTGGAACGTGGTGGGCGAACTGGTGGTGTACGGCGGCGCGGCGACGAGCCTCGCGTGGCTCCGTCGCGGCACGGAGCGCACGCGCGCGCTGGCCGAGCAGCTGCTGGTCGCCAACGAGCAGCTCGACCGCGAGGCGCGCGCGGTGGGCCGGCTGCAGACGGGCATGCTGCCGGTCGCGCTCCCGCACCTGCCCGGTCACGAGTGGTCCGTGCATTACGAGACCAGCACGCGGGCGGGCGGCGACTACTACGACTTCGCGGCGCTGCCG
>CAZIXL010000681.1:0-2210 GCA_964542885.1 uncultured bacterium | reverse complement strand
GCCCGCGGCGATGCGCAGCAGCGTGGACTTGCCCGCGCCGTTCGGGCCCAGCACGGCGGTGAGCACGCCGGGCGCGAACGCCACGTCCACGCCGTCCAGGATCGTGCGCTCGCGCACGTCGAAGCCGATGCCGTGCAGCTCAACCATGCGAGCCCGGGTCGCCGGCGCGCTGCGCGCCGGGCAGGACGAACAGGAAGACCGGCGCGCCGACGAGCGCCGTGAGGATGCCCACCGGCAGCTCGGCGGGCGGGATCACGAGCCGCGCCGCGGTGTCGACCGCCACCATGAGCGCGGCGCCGAGCAGCGCCGAGGCGGGCACGAGCCACGCGTGGCTCGCCGAGCGCGTGAGCCGCAGCACGTGCGGCACGACCAGCCCGACGAACGCGATCACCCCGACGAGCGCGGTCGCGACGGCCACCATGAGCGTGGCGAAGAAGAGCAGCCGGCGCGTGAGGGCGGCGGGGTCCACGCCGAGCGAGGCGGCCTCGTCCTCGCCCAGCATGAGCGCGTCGAGCGACTTCGCGTCGCGCGCGATCGCGGCGTAGCCGAGCGCGAACGCGCCCGCGACGAGCGCGACCGCGGGCCAGCTCGCGGTGGTGAACGTGCCCAGGCTCCAGAACGTGATGTTGCGCGCCTGCGGGTCGCGCGCGATGTACGAGAGGTAGCCGGTGCCGGCGCCGCAGAGCGCGTTCACGGCGATGCCGGCCAGCAGCAGCGTGAACACGTGCACGCGCCCGAACGCCGAGGCGATGCGGAACGTGAGCGCCGTCGCGCCGAGCCCGCCGAGCGTCGCGCACACGGGCAGCGCGACCAGCGCGAACGAGCCGCCGGGCGCCAGCACGGGCACGCCGAACACGAACACGAGCGCGGCGCCGAACGCGGCGCCGGCCGAGGTGCCGACCAGGCCGGGCTCGACGATCGGGTTGCGGAACAGGCCCTGCATGGCCGTGCCGCACACGCCGAGCGTGGCACCGGTCAGGGCCGCCAGCAGCACGCGTGGCAGCCGCAACCCGAGCAGCACGTTGCGGTCGATCGTGTCGGCCGGGATTTTCGGCAGCCGCCCCGCGGCCTGCGACAACAGGTCGAGCACGCGGCCCGGCGTGAACGCGTAGGCGCCCGCGCACACCGCCACCGTCAGCGCGGCGAGCAGCAGCAGCGCCAGCAGCAGCAGCGGGCCGGTGTCGCGGGAGCGCGCGTCCACGTCAGGGCTCGAGCAGCGACGCCAGGTGGCGGACCGCGTCGGGCGTGCGCGGCCCGTAGTACATGATCTCGGTCTCGTCGATCCGGTGGATGCGGCCGTGCTGCGCGGCCGGGGTGAGCGCGACGCCGGGCAGCTCGGCGAACTTCGCGGCGCTGCCCACGCGGTCGAAGCCGACGTCGGTGGCGACGATCACGTCGGGCGCGAGCCGCGCGATGAGTTCGGGCGTCAGGCGCGACATGCCGCCGAGCGAGTCGATCGCGTTGACCCCGCCGGCCCAGCGCAGCACGTGGTCGGCGGGCCCGCCGGAGCGCAGGCCGAGGTAGTTGTTCACGATCAGGCCGAAGTGCATGAACAGCACCCGCGGCCGCGGGCCGGTGACCATCGCCGAGTCGGCGCGCACGCGCTGCATGCCCTCGCGCCAGCGCGCGACGACGCGGGCGGCCTCCGCCTCGCGATGGAAGCGCTGGCCCAGTTCGAGCAGCAGCGCCTGCGCGCTGTCGGGCGTCGCGCCGGGACGCAGCACCACGACCGGCACGCCGACCTGGCGGACCTGCTCGATCACGGCGTCGGGCCCGACGTTGCCGTCGGTCAGGAACAGGGTGGGGCGCAGCGACAGGATGCCCTCGGCGCTCAGCGCGCGGTGGTAGCCCACGCTGGTGAGCTTGCGGATCGCGGGCGGGTAGACCGAGGTGAGGTCGCGGCCGACGAGCACGTCCTGGGCGCCGATCGCGTACAGGAACTCGTTGATCTGCTTCGAGACGCACACGACGCGTTCGCGCGGCGCGTTCGCGGCGGGCGCGGCCGAGGCGAACAGCGCGGCGGCGGCGAGCGCGGCGGAAAGCACGAGACGACGCTTCATCGAACACCCCCGGAAGGGCGCGGCTCCCTTCGGGAAGCGGCGGCGGGGCCCCCCGCCGCGGGCCCCCCCCCCGGGGGGGGGCCCCCCCCCCCGGGGCCCGGGGGGGGGGGGACCCCGGGGGGGAGGAGGGGCCCGGGGGGACCGAGCCGG
>CAZIXL010000680.1:0-2218 GCA_964542885.1 uncultured bacterium | reverse complement strand
TGGCGCCCGCGGCGGTGTGCGAGAGCGGCGCCAGCGTGCGCCGCGGCAGCCGGCCGCGCGCGTCGGGAATCGGGTGGCCGTGCGGGTCCTCGGTCGGGTGGCCGAGCAGCCGGTCCATCGCGTCGAGCACGCGGTCGCTCACGTGGTGCTCGAGCACCTCGGCGTCGTCGTGCACCTCGGACGAGTCGAGGTGCAGCACCTCGACGAGGAAGCATTCGAGGATACGGTGCCGGCGCACCAGGGCGAGCGCCTGCCGGCGCCCCTCGGCGCTGAGCTGCGCGCCGACGCGCGGCGTGTGCGTGACGAGCTTCTCGGTCGCGAGCCGGGCGAGCATGTTCGTGACCGACGGCGCCGAGACGCCCAGCACGCGCGCCAGCTCGGACGTGGTCACGGTCTCGCCCTCGGGCGCGAGCGTGAAGAACGCCTTGAGGTAGTCCTGCTTCGAGCGCGAGAGCGCCGTCACGAGCGCGCCTCGTGCGGCCGGCCGCCGCCCAGCCAGCCCGCCACGCGGCGCACCAGCATCAGGAGGAAGCGCCCGAGCACCCAGATGAGCGTGATCATCAGGGCGACCACGACGGCGAGGGCCCCGAAGAAGATCCACGGGTGCGTCCACGCGAGCCACAGCGCCGCCGGCACGGTGACGTCGCCCAGCAGCGACAGGCCGATGTTCGAGAACGGCTCGGGCGAGGTGTTGACCGCCGTGCGCGTCGTGGCCTTGGCCACGTGGCTCGTGGCCGCGAGCGTGCCGCCGAGCAGCGCGGCGATCACCGCCATCGTGGGCTGGTCCACGCCGAACACGGCGGCCGCGAGCAGCGCGCCGCCGGGCACGCGCACGAGCGTGTGCACCGCGTCCCATGCCGAATCGAGCGCCGGGACCTTGTCGGCGAGGAACTCGACCAGCAGCATGACGCCGCTCGCGACGAGCATCACCGGGCTCTGCAGCACGTGCAGGCCGTCGGGAAGCTGCACCCAGCCGAGGTAGCCGGCGAGGCCGGTCACGAAGACCACGGCGTACAGCCGGAGGCCGCTGGCCCAGCCGAGGGCCGCGGCGATTGCGAAGAGGTGCGGGAGCCCGATCGGTGCGCCGGTCGCGTTCATGGGCGGCGAGGGTAACGCGCCCGCGCCCCCCGTGCCTACCTCGCGACGACGACCAGCCGCTTGCTCGGGACGCGGCGCCCCTGCGTGAGGCGCAGCCAGTAGGCGCCCGGCGCGAAGCGCTGGCCCGAGCCCGCCGCGATGCGCATCGGCCCCGGACCCGGCGGGCGCAGCTCCTGCTTCGCCAGGCGGCGTCCCTGCAGGTCGAACACCTCGAGCGTCGCCGGCTCCGCGGTCGGGAGGTCGCACACCACTTCGAGGGTCGGGCACAGCGGGCTGTCCACCGGCCGCACGCCGAACACCGCCGGCAGCACGCTCTCCGCGTCGGCGGAAGCGGCCTCCTCGCAGTGGCCGTCCACGCCTTCCATGGACCTCGTGAACGCGTCCACGTTCTCCATCCACCGTCGGATGTACCAGCGTGTCGACATGCGCGGCTGGCCGTCCGGCAACTGCGCGACGTCTCCGCGGACGACGTAGAAGACCTGCGTGGCGGGCAGCGAGCCCAGCTCGACCTTCTCGTCCCCCGTCTTCATCCGCATCTCGAACTTCTTCGCGACGACGACCCGGTATTGCGACAGCGAATCGGGGTGCTCGGGATCGGGGCTCTCCTCGAGCCCGCCGATCCGCACGTGCACCTCGCGCGCCTTCGGGAAGGGTGGATCCGACTGGTCGTCGCCGAGGAAGAGTCGCCGGGCCGACAACAACTCGCGGTCGCGGTCGAACCCGTTCAGGTAGCCGCTTCCCGCGTGGTCGCCCGCCGAGAAATGGAAGACGTAGTCGGCGGAGAGCAGCGACGCGAACTCCTCGTACGACGTGCGCTCGTACGCATCGGCGAGGCAACGCACTGCCCACTGCGGCGATGTGGGCCGGGGTGGCATCTGCACGTCGTGGCGCGGAGCGGCGGCTCCCGCGGGTGCGGGGACGCATACGGAAAGTGCGAATACGAGAACGGCGCGGCGGGCGTTCATGCGGCCTCCCAGTGGATCCGGGGGAAGGAGTCGCATTCTGCCTCGGAGCGGGACGCGCGCAAAGCCGCGAATCCGAAAAGGGAACGCCCCGCGACTACGCCCCGTCCACGGCCCGGAACACCAGCACGCCGTTGTGCCCGCCGAACCCGAACGAG
>CAZIXL010000679.1:0-2220 GCA_964542885.1 uncultured bacterium | reverse complement strand
ACGACACGCGCGGCAGGCTGCCCGCGGCGACCAGCACCGTGCAGGCGCCGAGCACCGCGAGCCAGGTCGAGCGCTTCACGCCGCCTCCTCGGCCGGTTCGTGGAGGTCGCGCAGGCGCCTGAGGGCGCGCGTGCGGATCTGCGAGACGCGCGACTCGGAGACGTGCAGCACCTCGCCGATCTCGCGCAGGTTCATCTCCTCGTAGTAGTAGAGCGTCAGCACGAGGCGGTCGCGCGTCGAGAGCTGGCGGAACGCGCCGCGCATGCGCTCGAGCGTCCCGGTCTCGTCGAGCGCGTCGCCGGGCTCCTCCGCGGCGACGTCGGCGATGGTCTCGGCGAGCGGCAGTGCGTCGTCGCCGCCGTGCGAGGCGCCGTCGAGCTGCAGCACGAGCCGCCCGTCCACCTCCTCCTGCCACTTCCAGAACGTCGGCAGGTCCACGCCCAGCGTGGAGGCGATCTCCTCGTGCGAGGGCTGGCGGCCCAGCGACTGCTGGAGCTTCGCGCGCGCGGCGGCCAGTTGCCGGCTGCGCGTGCGCACGGAGCGCGGCATCCAGTCGCGCGCGCGCAGCTCGTCGAGCATCGCGCCGCGGATGCGCGGCATCGCGTAGGTGCTGAACGCGAGCCCGCGGCCGGGGTCGAAGCCTTCGAGCGCCTGCACGAGCCCCAGGGTGCCCGATCCGATCAGGTCGTCGATCTCGATGTCGCGCGAAATGCGGCGCGCCAGCTGGTGAGCGCTGTGGTGCACGAGACCGAGGTAACGGTCCAGCAGCTGCGCACGGGCCGCGAGGTCCCCGCGTTCCCGGTAGCGCGCCCACAGCGCGTCGATGAGGTCGCTCATGCCGCCTGTCCCCTCGTCAGCGATGCCTGCCCCGCGGCCCCGGCGCCGTCCGCGGCGCCCAGCCGCCCGGCGATCCCCTCGACCGCCTCGTCCACCACTTCGAGCAGTGCCCCCGGCCTCCGTGCCGCCCCGCGCAGCGCCTCGGACTCCGGAACGCTGCCCAGGTACGCGAGCGTGCGGCGCAGGAAACGCTCCGCCGCCAGCCCCAGCCGCTCGAACACCTCCCGGCCTTCTTCATCGGCACGCGTGCGGTTGACCATCACCTCCAATGGCACCGCGGGCAGCTGCAGGCTCGTGATCTTGAGAAGCGCGTACGCGTCCGCGAGCGCCGCCGGTTCGGGCGCGGTGACGACGGCGAGCCGCGACGCGCGGATGCCGGCCGCGCGCACGACGCTCTCGAGCCCGGGCCCGCCGTCGACCACGACGCGCTCGTAACCGTCGAACGCGGCGCTCAGCCGGTGGTGCAGCCGCGCGCGGTCGACGGCGCCGAGCGCGTACAGGCTCTCGGCCCCGGAATCCCCGGGAAGCAGGTCGAGTCCGGGCGCGACGGGCACCAGCAGCTCCTCGGCGCGGGCCTCGCCGGCGTGCAGCTCGGCGAGCGGCCGGGCGGGGCGCACGCCCAGCAGGATGTGCAGGTTGCCCGTGTTCTGCGCGCCGTCGACGAGCAGCGTGCGCCGCCCGGCCCGCGCGAACGACGCCGCGAGCAGCACCGCGAGCGTCGACTTGCCGACACCGCCCTTGCCGCTGCCGACGACGATCGCCGTGCCGGCGCCCGGCGCGCCCGGCGCGTCGGCGCCGGCCGCGGCCGCCGCACGCAGCCGTTCCGCCTGGTCCCTCACGCGGCCTCCACGGCGCGCGACGGCGGCGCGGACGCCGGGGCGCGCTGCAGGTCGGCGGGCACTTCCTGCCCGTCGGTGACCCAGCGCATCGGCAGCGCGAACTGCCGCGCCAGCTCGAACACGCCGCTCTCGTGCGGGTACTCGTCGAGCTTGGTCGCCAGCAGGTGCGTGACCCCGAGCGGCAGGAACGTGGTGACCATGCGGCGCGACAGCGCGCGCTCGAGCCCGGCCGGCAGCACGAGGTGCACCTCGTCGGGCGCCAGCGCGAGCAGCCGCTCCTGCAGCTCGCGCAGGTCCGCGGCCGCGCGCGGGCCACGCCCGGGCGTGTCCACCAGCACGACCTCGCGGTCGCGCAGGCGGCGCAGCGTGCGCGGCACGTCGGCCGACTCCCACGCGACCTCGAACGGCAGCTTCGACAGCTCGGCGTACTGCCGCGCCTGCTCGACGCCGCCGATGCGGTAGGTGTCGAGGCACAGCAGGCCCGCGCGGCGGCCCGAGAAGCCCGCCGGGTGGTTCGCGAGCTTCGCGATCGTCGTGGTCTTGC
>CAZIXL010000678.1:0-2226 GCA_964542885.1 uncultured bacterium | reverse complement strand
GCGGCAAGACGAACCTGGCGATGCTCACCCCGACGCTGCCCGGCTGGAAGGTCGAGACGGTCGGCGACGACATCGCGTGGATGAAGTTCGGGGCCGACGGCCGGCTGTACGCCATCAACCCCGAGTACGGCTTCTTCGGCGTGGCGCCGGGCACGAGCATGAAGAGCAACCCGAACGCCATGCGCACGATCGAGAAGCACGTCATCTTCACGAACTGCGCCCTGACCACCGACGGCGACGTGTGGTGGGAGGAGATGACCGACACGCCGCCCGCGAAGCTGACCGACTGGCTGCGGCGGCAGTGGACGCCGGGTTCCGGCCGCAAGGCGGCGCACCCGAACGCGCGCTTCTGCGTGCCCGCGGCGCAGTGCCCGAGCATCGCGAAGGAGTGGGAGGACCCGAAGGGTGTGCCGATCTCGGCGATCCTGTTCGGTGGCCGCCGCGCCACCGTGGTGCCGCTCGTGAACGAGGCCATGTCCTGGCGGCACGGCACGTTCCTGGGCTCGATCATGAGCAGCGAGACGACCGCCGCGGCGGCCGGCGCCGTGGGCGCGCTGCGCTACGACCCGTTCGCGATGCTGCCCTTCTGCGGCTACCACATGGGCGACTACTTCGCGCACTGGCTGGCGATCGGCGAGAAGGCGGACGCGGCGAAGCTGCCGCGGATCTTCTACGTGAACTGGTTCCGCAAGGACTCGAACGGCAAGTTCCTGTGGCCGGGCTACGGCGAGAACTCCCGCGTGCTGAAGTGGGTGTTCGATCGCGTCATGGGCACGGGCAAGGCGGTCGAGACGCCGATCGGCTACCTGCCCGCGAAGGGCGCGCTCGACCTGTCGGGCCTGAACGTCTCCGAGGCCGCGATGGCGGAACTGCTCCGGGTGGACCTCGAGGGCTGGACCAACGAGGTGCCGCTCATGAAGAAGCACCTCGAGAAGTTCGGCGCCCGGCTCCCGAAGGGCATCGCGGACGAGCTGGGGCAGCTCGAGCAGCGGTTGCAGGGCTCGGCCGCGCGAGCCTGAAACCACGCACCTCCTCGCGGCCCGGGCCCGGTGGCCCGGGCCGCGCCTTTTTCGCCGGTGCCCGCGCGATCCGGGATGAGGAATCCTTGACTTCGCGGGCGGGCGCGCTGTAAACGGTTACACCATCAGTCGCCGCCCGGGCCGCAGCTGCGCTCCCGCGGGCGGGCCGACGCACCGGGAACTCGGGGGGCCCTTGGCAACGATTCGCGACGTCGCACGCGAGGCGGGAGTTTCGATCGCCACGGTCTCGCGCGTCTTCAACGACAGTTCGCTCGTGAGCGAGCGCACCGTGAACCACGTGCGCGAAGTGGCCGCGCGCCTCAACTACTGGCCGAACGGCGTCGCGCGCAGCCTGATCACCAGCCGCACCCACGCGCTCGGCGTGCTGCTGCCGGACATGTACGGCGAGTTCTTCTCCGAGGTCATCCGCGGCATCGACCTGGCCGCGCGCCGCAACGGCTTCCACGTGCTGGTCTCGAGCTCGCACGCCGACAGCGAGGCGCTGGCCGAGGCGCTGCGCTCGATGAGCGGCCGCATCGACGGCGTGATGGTCATGGCGCCCGACGTGGACGCACCGTCGGCGATCCGCGGGTTCTCGCACCACGTGCCCGTCGTGCTCATCAATCCCGGCCAGGAGGTCGAGGACTGCGACACCATCTCGGTCTCGAACGCCGAAGGCGCGAACGAGATGGTGCGGCACCTGCTGGCGCTCGGGCACCGGCGGATCGCGATCGTGCGCGGCCCGGCACGAAACCTCGACGGCGAGCAGCGGCTGCAGGGCTACCACGCCGCGCTGCACGAGGCGGGCCTCGAGGCCGATCCGTCGCTCGAGCTGCTCGGCGATTTCACCGAGCCCTCGGGCTGGGAGGCGGGCCTGCAGCTCGCGCGGCTCGACCCGCGCCCGACGGCCGTCTTCGTCGCCAACGACCACATGGCCGTGGGCGTGCTCGCGGCGCTGGCCGAGTCGGGGCTGTCGGTGCCCGGCGACCTCGCGGTCACGGGCTTCGACGACATCGCGATCGCGCGCTACACGTCGCCGCCGCTCACGACGGTGCACGTCAACACCGCGCTGCTCGGCGAGCGCGCCGTGGAACTGCTGCTGCGCGCCAAGCGGTCCCCGAACCCGGACGTGCGCCAGCACGAAGTGCTGCCGACCACGCTGACGGTCCGGCGTTCCTGCGGGGCGCAGGTCGAGCGCCGCGCTCAC
>CAZIXL010000677.1:0-2235 GCA_964542885.1 uncultured bacterium | reverse complement strand
AAGAGATAGTCTGATCTCTATGGTAACATAGAGTGAGGGTAAATTCCTCAGATAAGAAGTGGCGATTCTTATTAAACATAAATGATATGGAACGCACTTTAACTATGGCACTTTCCGTGGTTGAATTAGATGAAGATGATTGTAATACTGCTTATGGTTTTAATATAACTATAAATGATTTAAAACATGCCAGATCTTTAGTTGGTAGATATTATAAAATAACGGCAAATGATGAATGGAAATTATTTTCTCAAGGTGATATAAGTAAATATATTGATAATACTTTAATGTTTCGTTCTCCAATTACTTGTTTTAATGATCATTATAAAATATGTAAAAAGTGTTTTGGTTACTATCCACGTATAAAAACACCTTATGTAGGAATAATTGCAGGTCAGGTAGCTACTGCTTGACCATAAAACTCTGTTAATTGCTGGAAACCCCTTAGAGCTTTAGATACTACAAAGTAAAGAGAAATCTTAAGCTTGAATGTTTGAAAAATCTAAAGATTGGGCAATCAGCAGCCAAGCTTCCAGAATCATAGATTCTAGAAGAAGGTTCAACGACTATCCCTTATGGGAGTAGAATTTATATTCGAAACACAGTGAATCAAATATTTGAATATTTGATTAAGATATAGTCTAATCTTATATGAAAATATGAGTAGTAATGAATTGCTGAAAAGACAACTCAACTTAGCATAAACATCTTGTGCTAATAAAATTTGACTAAATGCTGGAAACTCTTTAGAGCTTTTAGTGATATATTACAAGTTAATATATCGAAAATCTAAAAGATTAGATAATCAGCAGGAAAGACTTTTTTAAAGAATCCTCAGAGACCATATGTCAAAGGTATATAATGAGTAAATATAATCAATATATTGGGCAAAAAATTAACAAATTAACTCTTATTAAAGTTTTTGTTAAAGATAATGATAAGACAAGGAAACCAGCTGGAAAATTTGAATGTGAGTGTGGAAACCAACATATATGTTATTGTTATGATTGGTTAAATGGGAATGTAAAATCTTGCGGATGTGGATTATTCAGATATGATGTCGAATTAATTAAAGATTTATATTATAACCAAAAATTATCATTACCTAAAATAGCTGAAAAATTAGGAGCCCATGCAGCTACAATTCGAAACACATTAAAATATCAAGATTTGGATAGAAGAAGTATTTCAGTAGCTTCGAGATTGCATCATAATACAACAACTAATGACTACGTTTTTGATATTATAACTGAAGAAAGCGCATATTGGGTTGGTTTTTTATTAGCAGATGGGACAATATATCAAAATAAAGTTCAATTAGAACTTGGAATAAAGGATATTGATCATCTTGAAAAATTTAAATTGTTTATAGAAGGAAATCAAGTTGTCCGAACTGTAAATAAAAAGAATGGTATTGCGGGTCCATTTACATCTTGTATATATCAAGTTTGTAGCGAATATCTGGTTAATAAATTAAAGGAATACAATATAATTTCAAATAAAACTTTTTTAGAAAAATGTCCAGATGAATTATTATATAATCGACATTTCTGGAGAGGATATATAGATGGAGATGGATATTATGGTAATTATCAATCATTTGTTATTGGATTATGTGGGAATGAAGTAATTATTGATCAATTTATTGATTATTGCGAATCTTTTCCATTAAAAATCAATAATAGTATATATCCAACTGGAAATATATATGATTTTAAATTACATGGAAATAATGCAAAATATATTTCATGGGAATTAAATCATGATGCGAATATATATTTAAAAAGGAAAAGGAAAATATTGATTAAGAATAATATAATACCAAAATGATACACCCACAATATATCATTGGATTAGTTGATGCTGGTGTTTGCCAATTTAAGATTTATAAAGTTAAAGATAAATATGTCTTCATATTTAATATATATTTAAAAGATATTAAAATTTTATATCAAATTAAAAATAGATTTAAAACTGGTAAGATCATTAATCTTGATAATATATATGTATTAAGAATTTCAAAACAATTAGATAATATTATCAATTTTTTCGAACGCAACAGAATTTTAACAACTAAACAGAGAATTATATCTATTAGATGGATATATTTATATAAAAAGTTAATACTTCAAGATTCTCAATTATCAATTAAAGAGAAGTAAAAAGTAGATAAAAGACTGTTTGATTTTATACCATGATATGGTCCGATTGCTATCGAAAGATCAGCAAAGAAAG
>CAZIXL010000676.1:0-2235 GCA_964542885.1 uncultured bacterium | reverse complement strand
GAGGCGCTGAAGCAGGTGGCCTAGCTGGCGTACCACTCCGCCGGGCCCGCCGCCACCGCCCGCGCGGGGTTCGGGCGGACCTCAGGGCCCCGGAGGCTCCAGCCCGCGCACGACCGTCGCGACGTGGCCCACGAGGACGCGGCGCAGCTCGCGCTCGGAGCCTAGCCGCAGCACGGCGAAGTCGCTCTCGCCCTCCGGGGGCAGCAGGAGCAGCTCGCGGCCGTTCCACAGGACCAGCGAGAGCTCGACACGGCCGTCGTGGCGAACGGCGTACACCTCGTTCGGCGAGAGCACGCCCCATTCGCGCGTGATCACCACCACGTCACCCGGCGAGAGCAGCGCCGGGACCCGCCGCGCGCCTTCGCGACCGAGCCGCCACGCGAACGGCCGCTCGAGCCGCAGGGCGCGCACCGCCCCGGGTTCGAGCCGCACGGCCTCGAGGCCTTCACGGTGCGAGCCCTCCAGCGGGTCGAGCGCGCGTTCGGGATCGGCACCCTCGGAAATCACCGGTACGAGCACCGGCGACGACGACGGCGGACGCGACCGCGCGTGCCCGGCCGGCGAGTCCGGCGGGGGTTCGCGGTCCGCCGTGGAGTACCGAAGCAGCGGCGGCGTCGCGCGGGCGTCGAGAGCCCGCCCCGCGGAGCGCAGGTCCTGCTCGAACGCAGCCGGCGCGTCCGCTCGCTCGAGCGGCGCGCGCGTGCCCGCGCCCGGGTCGGCACTCCGCGGCGGAACCGAGATGCGCCGGCGCGCGAGCAGCGACTGGCGTGCCGCCTCGAAGCGCACCTGGCCCGGCGGCGTGTAGTGGGGGTCGTGCGCGAGGCTCGGATCGCCGAGCAGGCGCGCGAGCGTGCGGCGCGACACCGCCGCTTCGTGCGGGTCCGAGCGGCGTCCGGTGAGCGCCCACAATTCGAACACGCCCAGGGGATCGCCGAGCGCGAGCGCCAGCTTCTCGGCCAGGGTCGGGTTCGGGACCTTCGACCCCGCCTCGAGCTGCGAGATGTAGGAGGCCGAGGTACTCGGCAGCCCGACCGCGCTCGCCAGTTCGCGCACGGTCCACGAGCGGGCTTCGCGGCGCTCGCGCAGGTACTGGCCGAGCGCGTGGCCGGGGGGACCCGCGGGTCGACCGCGGCGGCGAGGGCTTTCCTGTTCCATGCGCCGCGGAATCTACCACAGGCGGCGAAATTGTTCTTGAACAAAGGTCACAAAGCGGTCTATCTTGCCTCCCCCAGTCGATGGCCCCGGGTCCGCGAATGGCGCGGACTGGCGGCCTCTTGTTTTGGGGAAGCTGTGACCGGAAATCGGTTACAAACACGGAGGACCCCGATGCGTCGCCTCATCCCCGACCCCGAGCAGCACCGCGACTCCGGCGGCAAGCGGGACGACGAGCTCGCGCGCCGGCTCGCCGAGTGGCTCGGCGCCCTGCAGCCCGCCCCCGGCCGCCGCGCCGGCACGATCGACGTCACGCCGCTGCTCCACCCGGGTCCGCACGCCGAACCCTTCCTCCTGCTGCACGAGGCGCTCGAGAACGGTTCGCTCGAGGTCGTGGAGCAGGGCGACGGCGTCGTGAACACCGTGCTCGCCCGCAACCTGGCCGACCGGCCCGTGCTCGTGCTCGAGGGCGAGAGCATCGTGGGTGCGAAGCAGAACCGGGTCATCACGCTCGACGTCGTGCTCGGACCGGGCGACGAGATCCCGCTGCCCGTCGGGTGCGTCGAGCAGGGCCGCTGGCACCACACGTCGCCCTCGTTCAGTCACTCGGAATCGCCGGTCGAGCCGGCGATGCGCGCGAGCACGTCGCGCGAGATGTCGGCTTCGGGCCGCGTCGACCAGGCGCGCCTCTGGAAAGACGTCGGCTCGCGGCTGCGGTCGAAACAGGTGGCCTCGTCCTCGTCGGACTATTTCGAGTACGTCGCGCAGCGGCGACACGAGATGCAGGAGTTCCTGCGTGACCTGCAGCCTCTGCCCGACCAGGTGGGCGTGCTGGTGCTGCTCGACGGCCGCCTGCTGGGCCTCGACCTGCTGGGGCATCCGGCGAACTGGGCGTCGCTCTCGACGCGGCTGATGAAGTCGTACGTGCTCGCCGGGCTCGACGTCCCGCGCCCGCCGGGATCCGCGCCCGCGGATCCGCCGGCGGACCCGCACCCGCAGGAGAACGTGCAGGCGTGGCTGCGGCGCGGGGCGGCCGCCGGAGTCCGCTCGCGACCCGGTGCGGGGCCCGGGACGCACCTGGCG
>CAZIXL010000675.1:0-2244 GCA_964542885.1 uncultured bacterium | reverse complement strand
CACCGCGTCGGGCGGGTGCGAGGCGGCGCGGCGCCGCGCCTCGGCGCCGGTGCCGCACTCCTCCACCGCGTACCCGGCGGCCGAGAGCGAGGCGCGCAGGAAGCGGCGCATCGGCGGTTCGTCGTCCACGACCAGCACGCGGGGGGGATCGGCGGGCGGCACGGTGCTCACGGGCGTGCCTCCTCGGCGGGCGGCGCGTCGGGGCCCGGCTCGCTCGCGGGCAGCCGGATCGTGAACCGGGCGCCGCCGCCCGGGCGCCGCGTCGCGGACACGGTCCCGCCGTGCGCCTCGACGATGGCGCGGCAGATCGACAGGCCCAGCCCGGTGCCCGCGGGCGCGTGGGCCGGGCGCGTGGACTCGGCCGCCCCCTCGGCGCGCCAGAACTTCTCGAACACCCTCGCCTCGTCGCCGGCCGCGAAGCCGGGCCCGCGGTCGGCCACCTCGAGCTCGACCCATGCACCGTCCCGGCGGGCCGAGACGTCGACGGGCGTGCCGGCCGGGGTGTGGCGCGCCGCGTTCTCGAGCAGGTGGACGATCGCCTGCGTCACGAGCACCTCGTCGAGGCGCAGCATCGGCAGCGCGGGTTCGACGTTCACCCGGACGCCGTGCCCGCCGAGCAGGTCCTCGGTGCGCCCGAGCGCGGAGCCGACCAGCTCCTCGACGGGCACCCAGTCCAGGTGCGGCGGAACGCCGGCTTCGAGGCGCGTCATCTGCAGCAGGTCCTCGACGAGGCGGCCGAGCCGCGCCGATTCCTCCGCGATGGTCTCGAGCAGCTCGCGGCGCGTGGCGCCGTCCGCCGGCGCCCCGGGGCCGAGCAGGGTGGTCGCGGTGCCGGTGATGACGGCGAGCGGCGTGCGCAGGTCGTGCGACACCGACGAGAGCAGCGCGGCCCGGGCGCGCTCCGTCTCGGTCTCGACGCGCGCGCGCCCCGCCTCGGCCGCGAGGCGCGCGCGCTCGAGCGAGATCGCCGCCTGGCGCGCGAACGTCTGCAGGAAGCGCAGCGCGTCGGGCGCCTGCGCTCCGCCCGCGTCCGCGGTTCGCATGCCGAGCACCCCCACGGGACCGCTGGCGGTGGACATGGGCAGGTAGAGACCGAACGCGGAGGGCAGGGTGTCGGTGCCGCGGCCGGCGGGCTGGTCGTGGTCGAACGCCCACTGCGCGACCCCGCGTTCGTGCGACGCCTCGCCGAATGCGGCCGGATCGCCCGCGCGCACCGACAGCCGCCCGTGGTCGCCCGGCATCAGCAGGATCGCGGGGCCGCCGAAGGTCTCGGCGACCGAGTGGACGATGCGCTCCCCCATCGACGACGCCTCCGGCACCCCGGCCAGTTCGCGCGTCAGGCGGTGCAGCGCGGCGATGCGGCGTTCGCGGCCGCGCGCGAGCTCGGCCTGCTCGCGCAGCCGCAGCGCGAGCGTGCTCAGCGCCAGCGCCACGACCAGCATGACCCCGAAGGTGATCAGGTACTTCACGTCCGAGACGGCGAACGTCAGGTGGGGCGGCACGAAGACGAAGTCGAAGACCGCCACGGAGGCGATCGCCGCGACCACCGAGGGGCCCCGCCCGCACGTCGTCGCGGCCACCGCCACCCCCAGCAGGTACAACATCGCGATGTTCGACGATTCGAGCGGCTCGCGCAGCGCGATCGAGAACGCGGTCACCACCGCGACGATCGCCAGCGCGCGCACGTACGCGCCCGGGTTCGAGCGCCGCGCCGGAGCGAGCGTCGGCGGCCCGGGCGCGTCGGCCTCCGTGCCGGTGCCGGCGACGATCACCTCCAGGTCGCGCCCCGCGTGCAGGAGCGCGTCGGTCGTCGTGCCGAGCAGCCGCGACAGCCAGCGCGGGCGCTGCGAGCGCCCCACGAGGACGCGGGTCGCGCGTTGTGCGCGGGCGAACGCGAGCAGCTCCGCGGGAACGTCCTGGCCCTGCAGCACCGCGGTCTCGGCACCCAGGTCCTCGGCGAATCCCATCAGGTCCACGAGGCGGTCGCGAGCCGGGGCCGTGGCGCGCAGGGACGCCGGGGTCTGCACGTGCGCGACCAGCCAGGGCACTCGCAGCCGGTCCGCGATGCGCCGGCCGGCGCGGACGAGCGCCGGCCCGGCCGCCGGGTCGCCGACCGCCACCAGCAGGCGCCCGCCGGTCGAGGGTCCGCGGTCGGCACCCTCGATGCGGCTCCAGGACTGCCGTTGCGCGTCGACGCGGTCGGCGGTGCGGCGCAGCGCCAGCTCGCGCAGCGCGATCAGGTTG
>CAZIXL010000674.1:0-2245 GCA_964542885.1 uncultured bacterium | reverse complement strand
GCATCTGCGTCTGGAACGCGTAGCGCGCGCGGTCGCGATAGAAGTCCTTGAGGAACGGGTTCTCCTCGACCTCCTCGAGCACGAGCTGCGCCTGCAGCCGCTCGGTGACCATGCGCGCCAGGCTCGTCTTGCCCGCGCCGATCACGCCTTCGATGACGAGGTAGCGGTTCTCGCTCACGTGCGCCCCGCGGATCCGTGCGGTCGGTTCAGTTCCAGTGGAGCGTTCCCCGCTTCACGAGCGGCCGCGCACCGAGCCGGCTGAGGTGCGTGGCCATCGTCTCGCCGGTTCCCGGGTGGACGAGCCGGGGCTCGAGCTCGACGAGCGGCACGAGCACGAACGAGCGCCGGATGATCTCGGGGTGCGGGACGCGCAGGTCGGGGTCCTCGATGATCTCGTCGCCGTAGAGCAGCAGGTCCAGGTCGAGCGTGCGCGGGCCCCAGCGCTGCGTGCGCACGCGCCCGAGGCGCTTCTCGACCAGCATCAGGTTCCACAGCAGCTGGTGCGGGTCCAGCTCGGTGTCGACCAGCGCCACCGCGTTCAGGAAGTTGGGCTGGTCCATCTCGCCCACCGGCTCCGTGTCGTAGAGCGACGAGACGCGGACCAGGTCCGTGTCCGGCAGGTCGGCGATCGCCGCGAGCGCCGTGCGGATCGTGGCCTCGCGCTCGCCCAGGTTCGAACCCAGCCCGATGTACGCCCTCATGCCGGCCTCTCCCGCGTCACTTCGATGACGGCCCGACCGCCCGTCGTCCAGCCCAGGTTCTGCTTGGCGATCCGCACGGTCGCCCGCCGGATCGGGAAGCGCTCCAGGATCGTGTCCGCCGTGGCGCGGGCCAGCGCCTCGAGCAGGTGGTAGCTGCGGCCCTCGACGACCTCCCGGACCAGCTGGTAGAGCAGGTCGTAGTCGATCGTGTCCGCCAGCCGGTCCGAGGTTTCGGACGCCGTGCTGGTCGGCTCGAGGACCAGGTCCACCTCGAGGCGCTGCCCCGCTTCCTTCTCGTAGGGCCGGGCACCGTGGTGCCCGAACACCGAAAGCCCCTCGAGTCGAATGGTCGCCAAGGCGTTGCCTCCGAAAAGGATGAGGCCGGGATGCCCTCCCGGCAAGAGAAACGCGCGGCGAGGATAGGAGCCCCGCGCGGGGAGGGCAAGCGGAACGGGGCCGAACGCGCCGAAGGTCGTTCGGGCTCGGGGCGCGGCGCGGCGGGCGGGCCGATGGCCGCTGCGACGGACGCCCCCACGGGCGCGGGTCGTCAGCGGCCGCGAACGGGGCGGCGCGCCGCCTTCGTCCTGGCGGTGCGCGGCTTTCCCGGCTCCCACTGGAACTCGGCCATCTCGACAGTCCCGCGGCCGGTGAAGCGGACGCCCTCGTGCTCGAGCCGGATCCGTTGCGTCGTCGCCGCGCTGCCGTCGAGCTTGGCGAGCGTGATCCGCCCGCCCGCCGCGAGCACGCGGTGCCAGGGCACGGCCTGCTCGTCCTTCAGCGCGTGCAGCGCGTAGCCCACGAGCCGCGCGGCGCCGTGCATGCCGGCCAGGTCCGCGACCTGCCCGTAGGTGGCCACCTTCCCGCGCGGGATGCGCCGGACGACGGCGTAGATGCGGGTGTAGGCATCTCGCGTGGACTCCCCCATTAGACTCGTGCTCCTCCATCTTCGAAGTTGAGGCTACTCACACCGCCGAAGGGCGAGGAGCCACTCGCTCAAGAAGCGATGCAACGCCCCAAACGCAATCTCGCGAGTTTCTTCGGTATCCTCCAGCGTGAGGCGAACTTTGTTGATGTAGCCCCGGTCAGTTCGCAAGGCCAAAATCGAAAGCTTTGCGCCTTCCGGCTCCGGCTGATCCTGGGCGACCTGCCGGTATCTCATCGCAGCCACATGCCACGGGACGTCCTCCGCTTCTGCGAGACGCACAGGCAAGACCATGGTTCGGGCGGCGGAGAGCAATTCCAACTGTCCCAGCCGAACAGACGCCATGATCGCCGCACAAGACTGCTCAAACAGGCTTGCGACCAGCGGATCGTCAAAATCCGAGGGCACGGAAGGTAGTTGCAGGTCGTATAGGTACGCGTCCGCCTTCACGCGGTGACCAACACCGAGTCCGTATCGGAAGCTCGTGCCGTTCCCCGGATCCGCGTACTCGTGAATGTCCTCCAGTCCCAGACCGCCGATCATCCGGGGCACACGCTGGGGTTCCAAGAAGATCGGTATCACAGCGACGCCTCACTTCCGGCGCCACCCCGATCGCCGAATC
>CAZIXL010000673.1:0-2246 GCA_964542885.1 uncultured bacterium | reverse complement strand
GTGCACATGCTCGCCGACGCCGGCATCCGCGTCGGCGTGGCGATCGCGCCGGTGATCCCCGGGCTCACCGATGCGCCCGAATCGCTCGCCGCGGTCGTCCGCGCGGCGCGCGACGCCGGTGCGGCGAAGCTCTGGACCGAGTACCTGTACCTGCGTCCGGGAACGCGCGAGCACTTCCTCGCCGAACTCGGGCGCGCCTGGCCGGAGCAACGCACGGCGCTCGAGCAGCTCTACGCGGGCCGGGCCTACCTCGACCGCCGGCGCTCCGACGCGCTGCGGGCCGGCCTCGCGTCGCTGGCACGCGAGGTCCCGATCCGCGCGGCGGCCCGGCCGCCGATCGAGGCCGAGCCGCCCGTCCTGGCGCGCCAGCTCGGCCTCGGGCTCTGATCCCACCGGCGCACCCGAACGGGCGACGAGTGCGCCGCCGCGCGGGCCGCGCGTGACACGGCGCTGACGCGGTGCGGGAACGCGGGAGTAGACTGGCTCGTCCATCCTGCGAATGCGCGCGCCACTGCCCGTGTCGCGCCCGCTGCGCACCCACCAGGCCAACGCATGTCCCCATCCCCGAGCCGCTCCCCCGTCGCCGCCCCGGTCGTTTCGCGGTCCCTCCTCGCCGCGATGCTCGCCTCCCTCCTCGCCGCCGGCTGCGGAGGCGGGCCGAAGGACCACCGGCCCCGAGTGCCCGTCACCGTCGCCACTGTCTCCGAGCGCGACATGCCCTACGAGCTGATCGCCACGGGCACGATCGAGGCGATCGAATCCGCCGCCGTCGGCTCCAACGTCGGCGGCGTCGTGACGCGCGTCGCGTTCCAGGAAGGCAGCCACGTACGCGCCGGCGACGTGCTGTTCGAGCTGGACCCGCGACCGTTCCGGGCCGCGCTTGCGCAGGCACGCGCGGCGTTCGCGCGCGATCACGCGCAGGCCGTCGCCGCCCGCCTCGACGCCGAGCGCGCCCGCCAGCTCTACGCGCAGCAGCTCACCTCGCAGGCGGACTTCGACCAGCGCACCGCCACGGCCGAAGCGCTCACCGCCGCCGCGGCCGCGGACTCGGCCGCCATGGAGGCCGCGCGTCTCAACCTGCAGTACGCCTCGATCAGCGCCCCGATCTCGGGCCGCACCGGGCGCCGGCTCGTGAACGTGGGCGACTACGTGAAGGCGGCGACCAGCGATCCGCTGGTCACGATCAACCGCACCGACCCGGTGCTCGTCCGCTTCAGCATCCCGCAGGACGAGGTCGCCGCGCTGCAGGCGCACCGCGCGCGCGCGTTCGTCCTCGTCCGCGGCGCCGACGACGACTCGACCGGCCAGCGCGGCCGGCTCGTGTTCGTGGACAACGCGGTCGACCCGCAGTCGGGAACGCTCACGCTCAAGGGCCAGCTCGACAACCCGCGCGAGCGCTGGATGCCCGGTCAGTTCGTCGACGTGCGCCTCGTGCTCTACACGGAGCCGAAGGCGATCGTCGTGCCTTCGCCGGCGGTGACGCTCGGGCAGCAGGGCGCCTACGTCTACGTGATGGGCGCCGACTCCACCGTGTCGCCGAGGCCCGTCGAGGTCGAGCGCAGCGCCGACGAGACGACCATCGTCTCGAAGGGTCTCGCAGCCGGCGAGATCGTCATCACCGACGGGCAGCTGCGCCTCTCGCCGGGTGCCCGCGTGCTGGTCCGCTCGGCGCCGAAGGCGCAGCCGTGAACATCTCCGGGCTGTTCATCCGCCGGCCGGTCATGACCACGCTGGTCACGTTCGGCGTGATCTTCTTCGGCGCGCTCGGCTACCGGCAGCTGCCCGTGAGCGACCTGCCGAACGTGGACTACCCGTCGATCTCGGTGTCCGCGAGCCTGCCCGGCGCGAGCCCCGAGACCATGGCTTCGTCGGTGGCCACGCCGCTCGAGAAGCAGTTCGCCACCATCGCCGGGCTCGACGTGATGTCGTCGAGCAGCGGCCAGGGCACGACCAGCATCACGCTGACGTTCAACCTCGATCGCAACATCGACGCGGCCGCGCAGGACGTGCAGGCGGCGATCGCCAAGTCGCTGCGCTCGCTGCCGAGCGGCATCCTGCCGCCCTCGTACCAGAAGGTGAACCCGGCCGACCGCCCGATCCTGTTCCTCGTCCTCACCTCGCCGATGCTGCCGCTGCAGAAGCTCGACGAGTACGCCGAAGGGTTCCTCGCCCAGCGCCTGTCGATGGTGAACGGCGTCGCGCAGGTGGCCGTGGGCTCGACCTTCACCTGCGCGCGGCTCGCGGCG
>CAZIXL010000672.1:0-2253 GCA_964542885.1 uncultured bacterium | reverse complement strand
GGCGCGTTCTTCAACGTCACGCGCGAGCGCATCCGCCAGATCGAGGCGAAGGCGCTCCGCAAGCTACGCCACCCGACGCGCAGCCGGCGGCTCAAGGCCTACACCGAGCTGCTGTAGCGTCGACGGCCAGGACGAACGGCGCGGCGCGGGGAGCGTTCCCCGCGCCGCGTTCGCGTCCCGCGCGGGTCCGGACCCGCGCGGGAAGTCACGGATTCGAGACCAACGTCACGGTCGGGACCGCGACCTCGGAGCCCGGTGTCGTGACGACGGCGTGGGTGAGACCCAGGTCGAAGCCGAGATGGAACATCGTCAGGCTCCAGCGCCCGACCGGCACGTCTTGAATCGTCCACGCGCCGGTCGAGTCGGTCACCACCGGGTCGCCGACCATGGCCGTGACCAGCGTTCCTGAATGCTCCGTCCGGCCCGCCAGCACCGCGATTCCCGTGAGGCTCGACGCGGTGTGGAGGACCAGGCGAACGAGTTGCGTGTCGGCGGCGGCACGCGAAGCGCCGCTGACCTGGAACGTGGCCCCGGCGACCGTACCGGACGGCGACGTGGCGACTGCGAGCCACGGGCCCTCGGCCAGCACCTCCATCGCGGCGCCCTCGGCGTCGGTGAGGCCGCCGCGAACGTCGGCGATGCCGGCCGAGTCGAACTGCGCGACCCAGGTCACGCCCGCGTCGGCGATTCGCTCCCCGAGGCTGTCCCGCACCTCGACGGTGACCGTACGGTGCATCGTCGGTGCCGGAGTCGGCTCGGTGGGTTTGCGCTCGCACGAAGTAAGCAGCACGAGCGCGAGCGCGGCCGCGAGGAACCCCGTGGACGATACGCGGGGCATGGCGTTCCTCCGATGTCAGGGGGGAAGCGTGCCTCCGGAGCTTACGTCCGCACGCGACAGACCGCCACGGCCACCCGTCACGGCCCCGCCCCGCTTGACCGTCGCCGCGCCGGCGGTGTACAAACGCGCGGCTTTCGTCGCAGGTGGTGGGCAACGCGCGCTGGGCCCATAGCTCAGCGGTCCAGAGCCGCCGGCTCATAACCGGTAAGACCCTGGTTCGAATCCAGGTGGGCCCACACCCCGCAGGCCGAATCGATGGGCGAATAGCTCAGCTGGCAGAGCACCTGGATCACAACCAGGGGGTCGGGGGTTCAAGTCCCTCTTCGCCCACCATCGATCTCCCGCTCCCCGGGACCGCGCCGTGACCGACGAACTCCGACACCACTGGGCGCTCCACCTCCTCGACGAGGAGGCCGTGGGACAAGCCGCCGAGCGCGCGAAGCTGCCCGAGGCGCGCCGCGCGCAGGAGACGCGCCTCGCGGCCGAGACGCGCAAGGTCGAGGCGAACGCGAAGAAGGCCGCCGACCTGCTCGCGCGCCGCCGTGCGCTCGAGCGCGACGCGGCGGCGTTCGAGGCGCAGGAGAAGAAGTTCCGCGCGCAACTCGACGCCGTGACGGACCAGAAGCAGTACGAGGCCGTGCAGCACGAGATCGCGACCGCCGCCGGCAAGCGCGGCGACCTCGAGACCGGGGTGCTCGAGATCCTCGAGGCCGAGGAGGCGCTCGCGGCGGAACGGCCGGCGCTCGAGCAGGCACTGGCGAAGGCGAAGCAGGAGACCGGCGAGCAACTCGCGCGTATCGACGCCGAGGACGCGCGGCTCGCCGCCGCGATCGCGGCGCTCGACGCGAAGCGGGCCGAGGCCGTGCGGCCGCTCGAACCGACGGCGCGCTCGCGCTACGAGAAGATCCGCGCCTCGCGCGGCGGGCGCGCGGTGGTCGCGATCACGAACGGGGCGTGCGGCGGCTGCGCGCGCACGCTCACGCCGCACGCCCAGCAGGACGCGCGCAAGCGCGACCGGCTGCTGGTGTGCGACGGCTGCGGGCGGCTGCTGCTGCTGCCGCCCGACGAGGCCGCGGGGGCCTGAGTCCCGTGGAGGCGCGCCGGCTGCTCGACGGTCTGCCGTTCCGTCGCATCGCGCTCGTGCTCTCGGGCGGCGGCGCGCTCGGGGCGTACGAGGTGGGCGTGCTCAAGGTGCTCGAGCGCGTCGGCGTCAGGCCGTCGTTCGTCGCGGGCGTCTCGGTTGGCGCCATCAACGCCGTCGGCTGGATCGCGCACGGCGGGCGCACCGGCCCGCTCGAGCACCTGTGGAAGCGCCTTCGCGGCTCCAACATCGGCCTGCACTGGCTGACGCTCGCGCTGCGCGCGGCAGGTTCGTTCGGCGCCACGCTCGCGCTGCTCGAGATCGTGCTGACGCT
>CAZIXL010000671.1:0-2253 GCA_964542885.1 uncultured bacterium | reverse complement strand
CCGTGGTGCGCGGCAGGAACGTCGGCGTCCTCCATCCGCACCCACCCACGGTCGCGCGGGGATCCCGATGCCCACCGATGCGCTGTTCTGGCACCGACTGCAGTTCGCGTTCACGATCACGTTCCACTACCTGTTCCCCGTGCTCACGATGGGGCTCGCGCTGTTCATCGTGATCATGAAGGCGGTCGCGCTCCGCACGAACGACGCGCGCTGGGACGACGCGGCGCGCTTCTGGATCCGGATCTTCGGGATCAACTTCGCGGTCGGCGTCGTGACCGGGATCCCGATGGAGTTCCAGTTCGGCACGAACTGGGCGCGCTTCTCGCGCTTCGCGGGTCCGGTCATCGGCCAGACGCTCGCGCTCGAGGGGCTGTTCGCGTTCTTCCTCGAATCGAGCTTCCTCGCGCTGCTCGTGTGGGGCGAGCGCCGCATGTCGCGCCTCGCGCACTTCGGCTGCGCGCTGGCGCTGTTCGTGGGCAGCTGGCTGTCGGCCTACTTCATCGTGTGCACGAACGCGTTCCTCCACCACCCGGTCGGGTACGCGGTGGGCCCGGACGAGGCGCTCCGCCTGGTCGACCCCGCCGCGTTCCTGCTCAATCCGTGGGCGGGCCTGCAGTTCGCCCACAACCAGGCGGCGAGCGTGGCGACCGCGTCGTTCGTGGTCGCGGCCGTCGGCGCCTTCTACCTGCTGCGTCGCGAGCACGAGGCGGTGGCGCAGCGCTTCGTCGGGCTCGGCGTCGGGCTCGGCCTCGTGGCGAGCCTCGCGGTCGCGTTCCCGACCGGCGACCTGCAGGCGAAGGCGGTGGCGAAGCACAAGCCCGCCGCGCTCGCCGCGATGGAGGGGCGCTTCGAGAGCGGGCCGTCGGCGGGCATCACGCTGATCGGCCAGCCGAACGTGGCGCAGCGCCGGCTCGACAACCCGATCACGGTGCCGGGCATGCTCAGCTTCCTGGCGTTCGGCACGTTCCACAGCGACGTCGCGGGCCTGGGCGCGTTCCCCGAGCGCGACTGGCCCGACAACATCGAGCTGGTCTACTACGCCTTCCACATCATGGCGGGGCTCGGCACGCTCATGATCGGGCTCATGGGGCTGGCCGTGCTCGCGCTGCTCGCGCGCCGGCTCTTCGCGCTGCGCCCGCTGCTGTGGGCGCTCGCGCTGGCGTTCCCGTTCCCCTACATCGCGGTGACCGCGGGCTGGATGACGGCCGAGCTGGGGCGCCAGCCGTGGATCGTCTACGGGCTCATGCGCACCGAGGACGGCTCGAGCCACCTCGTGCACGGCGGGACCGCGCTGTTCACGCTCATCGGCTTCATGGGCATCGACTTCGTGGTCGGGCTCGCGTTCCTGTGGCTGGTCGCGCGCGAGATCGCCGCCGGGCCCGGGCCGCTCGCGCACGGCGCGCACGCGCCGGAGGTGGCCCATGGCTGACCTCTGGTACGCGATCGTCGCCGGCATGCTGACCGTGTTCGTGCTGCTCGACGGCTACGACTTCGGCGCGGGCCTGCTGCACCGCTGGGTCGCGCGCACCGAGCCCGAGCGCCGGCGCGTGCTCGACGCCATCGGGCCGTTCTGGGACGGCAACGAGGTCTGGCTGCTCGCGGCGGGCGGTGCGCTGTTCCTGGCGTTCCCGCGCGTGCTGTCGGCGGGGCTCTCGGGCTTCTACTTCGCGCTGTTCCTCGTGCTCTGGTGCCTGATCGGGCGCGGGCTCGCGATCGAGTTCCGCTCGCACGTCGCCGACCCGTTGTGGCGCTCGTTCTGGGACACGGTGCTGGTCGTGACGAGCCTGCTGCTCGCGCTGTTCTTCGGCGTCGCGATCGCGAACGTCGTGCGCGGCGTGCCGCTCTCGGCGGACGGCTGGTTCTCGCTCGTGCTGTTCACGAACTTCTCCGCGCGCCCGCCGGTCGGGATCCTCGACTGGTACACGATCGTGGTGGGGCTCTTCGCGGTCGGCGCGCTGACCGTGCACGGCGGCGCGTTCCTCGCGCTGCGCACCGACGGCGACCTGCGGGACCGTGCGCGCTGGATCGTGCGCTGGAAGCTCGTGGCGATGACCGCCGTGTGGCCGCTCGTCACCTGGGCCACCGCCGTGGTGCGCCCCGACTTCTTCGTCGCGTTCGGCTCACGGCCGCTCGCCTGGCTGTTCGTCGCGCTCGCGGCCGCCGGCGTGGCGGCCGCGCACGTCGGCGCGTGGCGCGGGCGCGACGGTCTCGCGTTCGCGGGCAGCGCGGCGTTCATCGCCGGGCTGCTGGGCG
>CAZIXL010000670.1:0-2264 GCA_964542885.1 uncultured bacterium | reverse complement strand
ATGCCGCCGCCGACGGGCGTCGTGAGCGGACCCTTGATGCCCACGAGGTAGGTGCGGAACGCGTCGAGCGTCTCGTCGGGCAGCCAGTTGCCGGTGGCGTCGAACGCCTTCTGGCCAGCGAGCACTTCCTTCCAGGCGATCTGCCGCTTGCCCCCGTAGGCCTTCGCGACGGCGGCGTCGAACACGCGCACCGAGGCGCGCCAGATGTCGCGGCCGGTGCCGTCGCCCTCGATGAACGGCAGGACCGGGTGGTTCGGCACGACCAGCTTGCCGTCGCGCAGCGTGATGGCTTCGCCCTGAAGGACGCTCATGGCTCTCTCTCCTCGAGGCACGCGCGGGCGCGCCTGCGGCGGGTCAGGCCCGGTCGGCTCGCAACCGTCGCGACGACCGGTACGGGTAGACGTCGATGATCTCGCCGCGCTGCACGCGCTCCTGCATGCCGCGCCAGAAGGCGGGTGCCAGCAGGTCGCCGTGCGAGGCGAGGAAGGCTTCGAGCAGCTCGCCCCGAAGGCCGAGGAAGGCGCGGAACTCCTCCGGGAACACGTCGTGCTCGCCGACAAAATACCACGGTTCCGCAGCCACTTCCTCGTATCCGGGGCGGGGCTCGGGCAGGTCGCGGAACCGGCATTCCACGAGCGGGCACAGCTCGTCGTAGTCGTAGAAGACGAGCCGCCCGTGCCGGGTGACGCCGAAGTTCTTGAGCAGCATGTCGCCCGGGAAGATGTTGGTCGCGGCCAGGTCCTTGAGCGCCTGGCCGTAGTCCACCACCGCCTCGCGCGCCTCCTCGGGCCCCGCCGTCTCCAGGTACACGTCCAGCGGCTGCAGGCGGCGCTCCGTGTACAGGTGCGCGATCACCACGCGGTCGCCCTCGCGCCGCACCGACTCCGACGTACTCGCGAGCAGCTCCTCGAGCAGCGCAGGCTCGAAGCGGTCGGCGGGGAACTCGAGGTGCTCGAACGTCTGCGCGTCCACGAGCCGCCCCGCGCGGTCGTGCCGGTAGACCAGCTCGTACTTGTTGCGCACTTCCTCGTGCGTGACCGTCTTCGGGTACTCGAAGCGGTCGCGGATCACCTTGAACGCCACGTCGAAGCCCGGCAGCACGAACACGAGCATCACCATGCCGCGCTTGCCCGGCGCGATCTCGAAGCGCGCGTCGGTCGTGGCCATGAAGTCGAGCAGCGAGCGGTACAGCTCGGTCTTGCCGTGCCGGTGGAAGCCGATCGCGTTCCACAGGTCCGAAACCGGTTTGCGCGGCATGATCGTGCGCAGCCAGTCCACCATCTCGCGCGGGCGCTCGGTCTCGGCGAACAGGTACGAGCGCGCGAAGCTGAAGACGACGCTCGTCTCGTCCTCGGTGAAGAGCGCGGCGTCCACGAACACGCGGCCGTCGGGGTTGAGCAGCGCGATCACGAGCGGCGTGGACGCGCGCGCGCCGTGCAGGTGCCCGACCAGGTAGGCGCCCTTGCCGCGGAAGAACGTCGTGCGCGCGACCTCGATCGACTGCAGCCCCGCGCCGCGCACCGCCGCGGGCACGGCGCGCGCGAGCCGCGCGGCGTCGCCGGCGAGGTCCTCCCACGCCGCGCCGAGGTCGGTGCCCAGGTCCGCGCCTTCGAGCAGCGCGCGGAAGGCGGCCTCGAGCTCGCCCTCGACGGGCACGGTGCGCGTATGGCTCCACGGTGCCCCGTAGGCCGGGCGCGGTGCGGCCGCCGAGACGAACTCGACGCCCGGGTCGACGCCGACCGTGTGGAAGACGCGCCGGACGATGCTGTTGAAGAACGTCTCGGCCAGCTCGGAATAGGGCCGGTGGTGGACCAGCGCCTCGTAGGTCGCCCGGATGCGCGTCCACATCGCGCGGTCGGCCAGTCGCCCGTCGAGCAGCAGCCGCAGGCCGGTCTGCGTGTCGCTCACCGCGTCGCCGTACAGGTCCAGGCGCCGGCCCGAGTCGCGCTGCATCGCGTGCCAGTCGCGGTTCGCGAAGTGCGCGCGCGCCACGTGCGAGAGGCCCAGGAAGCGGCGCATGTAGAGCGCGAATGCGTCGGCGATGAGCCCGGCGGCGTCGGCGGCCAGCGTGGGTTCGGGATCGGTGGGCGGCATGCACGGCCATCCTAAGCGCGTCCCCGCGATTCGGCATCCGCGGCGCGGCGCGCCATCGCGGGAGCCGGCACGACGGCGGACGGGGCGCAGCGCCCCGCCCGCCCGATCCGGACGCGACGCGGACCCCTCCGCGCTCGCCCTTCGCGATCGTTCGCGGCGCCGACCGGCGC
>CAZIXL010000669.1:0-2271 GCA_964542885.1 uncultured bacterium | reverse complement strand
GCTTCGCCGGCGCGGGCGCTTCCGCCTTCGGCGCGACCGGCGCGGCGGGCTTCGCCGGCGCGGGCGCTTCCGCCTTCGGCGCGACCGGCGCGGCGGGCTTCGCGTGCTCGACGGGTTCGCCCGCCGGTGCTTCCTCGGACGGAGCGTCGCCACCCGCGGCCGCCGGCTGCAGCGATGGCGCGCGCGGGATCTGCACCGTCGGCCGCTCGTCCTGGACCGGACGCGAGCGCGTCGCCGACTCGCCGAGCGCGGGCGGCGCCGGCGCGGCGGCCATCTCCCTGCGCGAGAGCGAGGCCAGCGACGGCACGCGCCAGCGCATGCTGAGCGACGGCGGCGCCGGGGACGCCGGGTCGTGCGGCGTCGCACCCTGCTCGTCGGGCGAGGTGTAGCCGGACGTCACCGACAGGTCGCCGGCGGGCGCGGGCGAGTCCGCTGGGTCGTCGCCGGCCGCCGGCTCATCCGCCGCGTTCTCGTCCAGGTCGAGCATCGGGAAGCCGACCTCGTCCTCCATCGTGTGGGCGCGGTCGTCGTGCTCGAAGTCCTCGCCCTCGGGCACGCCCTCGCGCTCGATGGTCTCGAGCAGCGACTGCAGGTACGCGCGCGATTCCCCGATGCCCTTGCCGAACCACTCGCGCGAGAGCTTCGCGTCGGGCTTCGAATGCGGCGGCGTGAACACGACGCGGCGGAAGCGCTCGACGCGCTCGCGGTCGTTCGGCCAGATCCGCTGGATGGCGGTGACCGTGTTCTGGCGCCAGCTCTTGAAGCTCAGGTCGCGCACGTTCGACGTGCGCAGCGTGGCCATGGTCTCGATCTGCTCGAGCAGCCACTGGCGGCAGCGGTCGACGTGCGCGGGCGCGCTCACGCGGCGGCTCCGCGCGCGCGCGGCGCGCTACCAGTCGGAGAAGCGCTCCTCGCGCCACGGGTCGGCTTCGTTGTGGTAGCCGTTCCGCTCCCAGAACCCGGGCGCGTCGCGCGCCACGAGCTCGATCCGGCGGATCCACTTCGCGCTCTTCCAGAAGTAGCGCCGGGGCACGACGAGGCGCAGCGGCCACCCGTGTTCGGGCGTGAGCGGCTGGCCATCGTGTCGGTCCGCGAGCAGGACGTCATCCTGGAGGAGCTCCGAAAGCGGCAGGTTGGTCGTGAAGCCCGCCTCCGCGTGAAGGACCGCGAATCGCCCCTCGGCCTTCGGGACGGCCCGCCCCATCACCTCGCGCAGCGCCACGCCTTCCCACGTGTTGTCGTACCGGCTCCACCGCGTGACGCAGTGGATGTCGGAGTGCACCGTGACCCGGGGCAGTTGCTGGAACGCCTCCCAGCTCCATCGCTGGGGCTGCTCGACGAGGCCGTCCAGCACCAGGTCCCATCGGGACAGGTCCACCGTGGGCACGCCGCCGTGGTGCAGCACCGGCCACTTGTCGGTCTGGATCTGGCCCGGCGGGAGCCTGGGCTCCTGCCGCGGACTTTCCACGATATCGGCCGGACGCTTCTCGGAGTTCATGCCGCAGATTCCCCCTGCTGGTCGTTCGGGCTCTCCGGCCGGTCGGCCGGGCTCCCGGATGCTCGCTGGCCGGGAAGCTCCCCGGGTGCCTCAGTCGTCGCCGGAAACACGTCCCCGCAGCCGCTTGCGCTCCGCGGTCCGGCGCTTGTCCGCCACGCGCTCGGTGCGCGATGCCGTCGTGGGCCTCGTCGCCACCCTCGGCTTCGGGCGCCGCCGCCGCGCCTCGAGCGCCTTCCACACGCGTTCGAGGGCCGCCTCGCGGTTGCGGAGCTGCGACCGGCTCTCGGTCGCCACCCGTACCAGCCCCGAAGGCCGGTGCCGGACGCGCACGCTGGACTCGGTCTTGTTCTTCTTCTGGCCGCCCGGGCCCGAGGAGCGGTACGCCTCGACGTCGCAGTCGGCGAGCAGGGCTTTCAGGTGGTCGGGCAGCGGCATGCCGGGAATGTAGCCGAACGGCGCGGACCCGGCAGCCCCTCGCGAGTACGCGATGGCCGGCGGAGCGTGACCGGCGGCCGCGACGGGGCGCGCCGGATCAGGAGCCGATCTGGCCCCGCAGGGCCGAGAGCCGCGCGCCGTCCGGCACCGCCTCGAGCCCGCGGCGCAGCGCGGCGCGCGCGCCGTCGCGGTCGCCGGCGTCGAAGCGGGCCTTGGCCTCGAAGACGTACGCCATCTCGTTGCGCGGCGCGCGGCGCTGCGCGTCGGCGAAGCGCAGCGCCGCCTGTAGCAGCTGGCCGCGCTCGATCTCGACCAGGCCCGCACAGACGAGCGCATCG
>CAZIXL010000668.1:0-2272 GCA_964542885.1 uncultured bacterium | reverse complement strand
CGTCGAACCAGAAGAACGTCTGCGAGAGCGTCACCGCGGAGGACGGCGCCCACGTGTGCAGCAGCTCGTAGTGCGGCTCGAAGAAATGGTCCTGCTCGCCCGCGTAGGTGATGGGGTTGTACCGCCGGTCGCGATCCGCGTCGCCCGTGACCGTGCCCGCCAGGTACTCGGGCGTCACGCCGAGGTAGGCCAGGTGCGTGTTCTCGGGCCCGCCGTACAGGTTGAGCCGCCACGACTGCGATCCGCTCGCGTGCCGCGCCGAGAGCGCGTACGACCAGAGCTTCGACCACGACTGCTCGCGGTAGCCGTCGGTCTCGATGCGCGAGTAGCGCCCGTACAGGCCCCAGCCGCCGGCCAGCACGCCCGAGTCGGCCTCGAGTATCAATCGCCGGGTGCCCCACGCGCCGTACGAGACCGTGGCCGAGCGGTGCGCGACCTCGCCGATCGGCGCGGTCTCGAGCGAGACGCTGCCGCCGAGCGCGGCCGCGCCGTAGAGCGCCGGGCCGACGCCGCGCTGCACCTGCAGCTCGCCCGTCGACGCCAGCAGGTCCGGGTGGTCGATCCACCACACCTCGTGCGACTCGGGATCGTTGAGCGGCACGCCGTTCACGAGCACGCTGATCCGCCGCTGCGGGAACCCGCGCAGCGACAGGTACGAGTAGCCGATGCCGTTGCCCGCGTCGGAGTAGGCGTAGGCGCCGGGCAGCGACGCGAGCGCCATGGGCGTGTCCTGGCCCCAGTTCGCGGCGCGCACCTGCGCGCGGTCGAGCGTCGTGCTGGCGAGCGGCGCCCGCGCGTCGGCGCGCTCGGTGCTGACCTCGATGGGCGGCAGTGGCACCACGCGCGGGAACGTGTCGGGGGAGGCGGCCGAGGCCGCGCCGAGCGCGGCGGCGAGCAGCAGGACGGACGTCATGTCGAAGGCTCCCGGTTCGAAATCGCGCGGACGACGAGCCACGTGAGCAGCGACGCGCCGAGCCCCGCGTAGATGGGTTCGAGGTGGAAGGGGTAGGTGCCGCCATCGCGCGCGCGGGCCAGCACCCAGAAGAGCGAGACCGCGCCGGGCACCAGCATCACGGCCACCGTGCCGCGCGCCCCGGCGCGGCCGCGTCCGGCCAGCGCCAGCGCGACGGGCAGCAGCAGCACCGGTGTGACGACCGAGCCCACGTCGTGCCACAGCGCGATCACGCTGGGGTCGGCCAGCGCGAGGAGGGCGGCGAACGCGGTCGAGATCCACAGCCCGACGCGCGCGAGGTGCGGCAGCCGCGCCTCGTCGCCGCCGCGCAGGCGCCACCACAGGTCGCGGCCGACCGTCGTGGCGGCGATGAACGCGTAGGAATCGATCGTGCTCATCACCGTGGCGATCATGCCGGTGAAGAAGAGGCCGAGCGCCACGGGCGGCAGCGCCTGTCGTGCCAGCGCCGGGAACGCGAACACGGGGTCGGCCAGGTCGGGCAGCAGCGCGCGGGCGTAGAGGCCCGTGGCGGTGGTCATGAAGTCGAACACGATCCAGAACGCGATCGACCACAGCACGCCCGCGCGCGCCACGCGCGGGTCGCGGGCCGCGTAGGCGCGCTGCCAGAAACCCGGGTCCACGAGCGTCGAGAGCGCGAGCACGTACCACACGAAGATCGCGCCGGCCGGGTTGCCGCCGTTCCACGAGAAGTGCGAGGCGGGCACGTGCGCGACGAGGAACGGCAGCCCGCCGTGGCGCGCGAACAGCACGCCCAGCATGAGCGCGAAGCCGCCGTACATGAGCACGAACTGGAGCTGGTCGGTGAGGATCACCGTGCGCAGCCCGCCGCGGTCCACGTAGAAGACCGACAGCACCGCCGCGGCGAGCACGCACGGCACGAGCGGGGCGCCGAACATGGAGGCGAACAGCGTGCCCAGCACGAGCACGTACGCCGCTGGCGCCGAGGTCACGAACACCGCCGCCGCGCCCACCAGCGCCGCGCCGCGGCCGTACGCGCGGTCGAGCAGGTCGGGGATCGTGTAGAGCCTGGCCTCGCGCGCGCGCTGCGCGAAGAACAGCGCGAACAGCAGCGCGCCCAGGTAGTAGGGCACGCCGAAGACCAGCCAGTTCGCGACACCGTAGCGCCACGTGTACTCGCCCACGCCCAGGATGCCGCCGTACCAGGTCGTGACGAGCGTCGCCACCAGCGCGGGCAGCGTCACGGCGCGCCCGGCGACGAAGTAGTCGTCGGTCGCCGCGGACGTGCGGAAGCGCCGCGCCCAGACCACGGCGAGCACGGCGAAGTAGGCGAGGACGACC
>CAZIXL010000667.1:0-2277 GCA_964542885.1 uncultured bacterium | reverse complement strand
CTCGGTGCGGCCCGCGTACTCGACCGCGGGCGCGACCGGCGAGCCCGCCACGAACGGCACGCCCAGGCCGCTTTCGCCCCGCACGGTGCGCGTCGCGAGCAGGGCGAGCTGCCAGTCCGCCGTGGGGTCCCAGCCGACGCGGGTGCGGAAGCGTCCGGCGTCGGGTCCCGTCGGGAAACCGATCGGCCGGTCCTGCGCGGTGAAATCGCGGCCGTAGGAGGACGTGTAGAGGAAGCGCGAAAGCCGCGTGTACTCCACGTTCCAGGTGAGCCGCGTGCCGCGCACGTCGCCGGTGCCGTCCCAGCCGACCTGGAACCCGAGCCGGTTCGGCACCTCGGCGGTCTTGAGGTGCAGGTCGTCCACGACGACCTCGCCGTAGAGCTTCGAGCCGTCGGCGATCCGCACCGAGGCGTCGGCGGCGATCATGACGTTGTTGCGCAACGTGTCGGCCGCCTCGGGGGCGTCCTGGTCGAGCAGGCGCTGCACGATCGAATAGGGCACGACGCCCGCCGCGTAGAGCCCCAGCCAGCCGCTGGCGTGGTAGCGCGCCGCCTCGGCCAGCCCCAGCCGCACCGCGTCGAGCGGCTGCCACTCGAGGCGATGCGCCGCCAGCTGCTCGCCGCGGCCCGGCCGCGTGGTGGCGCTCAAGACGAACGCGTCGGCGCGCAGCGGCGCGATGCGCACGTGCAGCATCATCGCCGAGAGCGGAGCCGACGTGCGGGAGAGCAGCAGCGAGCCCTCCTCGCCGGGCCCCCACGCCCAGCGCGAGCGCCCGAGCTGCAGGTCCCACGCCGGCCCGCCGTCGTACGCGAGCCAGCTGTCCTCGGTGCTGAGCGCGACGTTGGAGTTCGCGACCAGCGCGTCGCTGAACGCGGTGACGTCGCGCAGCTCGCCGACGAAAAAGTGACCGTGCGCGATCCAGCGATCGACCTGCCCGGTCCCGCGCAAGTGCACCCCCGAGCCGTCGGCGAGGCGCGAGCGGTCCTCGCCCGCGGCGTCGGTCCAGTCGTTCTCGCCCTCGATCCCCGCCGAGACCTCGAGCCGCGAGCCGTCGGGGTACGCGCGCTGGAAGAGCCGCGGCGTCGCGCCCGGCACCGGCCCGCGCGCGAATGCCGCCGTCGCGTCGCGCGCGAGCGCCCGTTCGATGCGGGCGAGCGTGATCGCGCGGGCACCCGCCGCTGGCACGGGCGACGCGTCGCCCATGAGGTCCACGAGCCGCACCGGACGCGCGCTCGCGTGCGGCAACCGCAGCCGCCCCGTCGCGGGGGAAGGTGCGTAGAGGTCCAGCACGCGCAATTCGGCGTCGAGCGGATCCCCGACGGGCAGGTACTCGAGCGGCGCGGCTCTCAGGGGGGCGGCGAGCGCGCCCGCGGCGAGGCAGGCGAGCGCAGCGCGGCGGAAGGAGGCGGCGGGCATGGCGCGCGATGCTACGGGGGCGCCCGGTGCCCCGCAAACCCAGCGGCTCGCGGACGTCACTTGCCGGCGAGGCGCCGGTCCTGGCGCAGGCGGGCTGACTGGAGCTGTGGCTCGATTGGCCGGAGCGTCAGCGCCTGTTCGAGGCTCTCGCGGGCGCGCGCCAACTCCCCGGCTACCTCAAGCACGTTCGATCGCATGTACCAGGCGAACGCCCGCTCATCGTCGCTGGTCGCTTCGCGGATCGCCAGGTCGATCTCGCGCAGGGCTTCCCTTCGAAGCGCCGCACGAGCCTGGGCCGTGGGGACCACGAACCGAACCGCTCCTCGTTCCGAATCCGTCTGGATGCTCGCGTTGTGCAGCGCCATACCGTAATCGAGGTGAAGCGAGCCGATCTCGGGCCTCGCCTGCACGACGGATCGGAACCAGGGAAGGCTCTCGACATGCCGGTCGGATCGCTGAAGCGCCACCGCCTGCCCGTAGTCGTACTCGATTTCCCCGGTCGGCGACGTCGGTGCAGCGGTCGGACGCGCAGTGGCCCCGATCAGGGCCACGATGGAGACGATGGACGCCACGCACGAACCCAGGACACCTAGTTGGGAACGCATCGAACCTCCGCTTGCCCCAAGCCCGGTGGCGCGAGCACGCGGTGCGCGTCCACGGCGCGTAGTGGCGGATCCGGGGGATCCGCCAGACGCGCACCGGAGGAAGCGCAAGCGTCGTCCACACCGGAACCGGCGTCCATGTCCACATCACGCGGTCTGCGCGGCGGCCGAACCCGAGATCGAAGCGGCCCCAGCGGCTGCCGCAGCCGGTCAGGGACGCTTCACCGTCCCACCACTGCGGGAGAGTGCCTTCGGTCAG
>CAZIXL010000666.1:0-2284 GCA_964542885.1 uncultured bacterium | reverse complement strand
AGAGCGAGCGCCAGTCCAGGTTCTGGCTGCCAACCCATACCTGGCGACCGTCGACGATGAAGAACTTCGCGTGCTGCACGCCGCCCGCGAGCCGGCGGTAGTCCACGCGCCGCAGCTCGACGTTGGGCAGCGCGCCGATCGACTCGGCCGGCTGCGGGTAGGTCTTGAGGAACCCCGCGTCCATCAGCAGGCGGACCTTCACGCCCCGTGCGGCGGCGCGGCCGATCTCGTCGACCACCGGCTGCAGCGCCTCGCCGCGGCGGTTCGAGAAGTAGAACTCCTCGATGTCGAGCGTGTGCTGTGCGCCGCGGATCATCCCGACCCACACGTCGGCGGCGGCCGGGAGCGCGGGGTTGCCGAGCGTCGTCTCGACCGGCCGGGTCTCGCCCAGTTGCAGCGGGGGGGCGGCTGGCTTCGCGGCCGCGGCCGCGATCGCGACGGCGGCGACGAGGAGGGGGAAGATCAGGCGATAGCGCATGAGTGCCTCGGAAGGGTCGGGTTCGGGTGGTGCCGGAGAAGGGCGCAGCATACTGCGGGGCCCGCGCGGGCGCATCGCGGTCCCCGAGACCATGCACGTGATCGGCCGTTGCGGTCACGAGGGGATTCCGCAACCATGCGCCGCATGAGAGACGCGGGCCTGACCGACTATCACGCGAGCTACTTCGCGTACGAGCTCTCGCGTCGCCACCCCAGCGACGACCCCGAGAAACTCGCGGGTGTCGTGGCCGGGGCGCAGGTGGACCTGAACCCGCACCAGGTCGAGGCGGCGCTGTTCGCGTTTCGCTCCCCGCTGTCGAAGGGCGCCCTGCTGGCGGACGAGGTCGGCCTGGGCAAGACCATCGAGGCCGGACTCGTGATCTCGCAGCGCTGGGCGGAACGCCGGCGTCGCATTCTGGTGATCGTGCCGGCCAACCTGCGCAAACAGTGGCATCAGGAGCTGAGCGAGAAGTTCTTCCTGCCTTGCCGGATCCTCGAATCGCGCAGCTACAACGCGTCCGTCAAGCAGGGACTGCTCCGTCCGTTCGAATCAGACGAGAGCGTCGTCATCTGCTCCTACCACTTCGCGCGGAGCAAGGCTTCAGACGTCGGCGCGGTGCCGTGGGATCTCGTCGTCCTCGATGAAGCGCACCGGCTCCGAAACGTCTACAAGACCTCGAACGTCATCGCGAACACACTTCGCGTGGCGCTCGGGGCGGTTCCGAAACTCCTGCTCACCGCGACGCCGCTCCAGAACTCGCTGCTCGAGTTGTTCGGGCTCGTCAGTTTCGTCGACGAGCATGTCTTCGGTGACCTGGGCACGTTCCGCGAGGAGTTCGTCCACCTGGATCAGGACGGGGTCTTCGCTGTGCTCAAGTCGCGGCTGCGCCCGGTTTGCCACCGAACCCTGAGGCGGCAGGTGTCGGCGTACGTCTCGTACACGCGCAGGCTGCCAATCCTGCAGGAGTTCACGCCCGAAGAGAGCGAAGACAGGCTCTACGCGCTGGTGTCGGACTACCTGCAGCGGGAGAACCTGCGGGCGCTCCCCGCGAGCCAACGCGCCCTGATGACCCTCGTCCTTCGCAAGCTGCTGGCCTCCTCGACCTTCGCGATCTCGGGAGCGCTCGAGACGCTTTGCACACGACTTCGAAAGGAGGCCGGCCTGGCCGTGCCCGACGCTCCCGCGGAGGAACTGTCCGCGGACTACGAAGCGTTGGACAGCCTTGCGGAAGAGTGGCCGGAAGAGCCGGCGCCGAGCCCGCTCCCGCCAGCGGAGCGGGCGACCCTCGAAGCCGAAATCAGGGACCTCGAAGCCTTTGCGCGGCTGGCTGGATCGATCCGGCAGAACGCCAAGGGCAAGGCGCTGCTGGCGGCGCTCGACACCGCCTTCCGAAAGACCCGTCAGCTCGGGGGGGCGGAGAAGGCAGTCATCTTCACCGAATCTCGCCGGACTCAGGACTACCTCGTCCGCGTGCTCGGGGACAGCCCGTTCGCGGGACGGATCGTGCTGTTCAACGGGTCCAACTCGGACGAGCGCTCACGCGAGATCTACGGATCGTGGCTCCGCAAGCACGAAGGCACGGACCGGGTGACGGGCTCGCGGACCGCCGACATGCGCTCGGCGCTCGTGGACTACTTCCGCGACGAAGGGCAGATCATGATCGCCACCGAGGCGGGGGCGGAGGGGATCAACCTCCAGTTCTGCTCGCTCGTGGTGAACTACGACCTGCCGTGGAATCCCCAGCGCATCGAGCAGCGCATCGGGCGTTGCCACCGCTACGGCCCGAAGCACGACGTGGTTGTCGTG
>CAZIXL010000665.1:0-2285 GCA_964542885.1 uncultured bacterium | reverse complement strand
GCACGTCGGCATCACGCCGGCGTCGGTGGCGGACGCCGTGCGGGAGCGGGTCGCGTGAGCGCACGCCGGAACGGCCGCGGCGCCGAGGCGAGGGTCAAGCCCGTGCGCCGGGAACGCACCGGCCGCGCGGGTGCACGCGAGCGCGCGAAGCGGCCGCCCCTCTCGATCGTGCGTCCGCCGGAGCACGCCCCGAAGCAGCGGCCGCCGCGGCCCGTCGGCGTCGCGATCGTGACCGTGAGCGACACGCGGCGCGGCTCGCACGACCGCAGCGGCATGCGCGCGCTCGAACTGGTCGAGCGCTTCGGCCACGAGGTGGTGCGCCGTGCGTGGGTGCCGGACGAGCGCCCGGCGATCCGCCGCACGATCGGCGCGCTGCTCAAGCTGCGCGCGGTGGACTGCGTGATCGTGACCGGGGGGACGGGCATGGCGAAGCGGGACGTGACGCCCGAGGCCGTCGCGTCGCTCGTCCAGCGCGAGCTGCCCGGCTTCGGCGAACTCTTCCGCGCACGGTCCGCCGAGCAGGTCGGGGCGGCCGCGTGGTTTTCGCGGGCGGGGGCGTTCGTCGCCAACGGCCGCCTGCTGGTGCTGCTTCCCGGCTCGACCGCCGCCGTCGAGCTGGCGCTCGAACGACTCCTCCTCCCGGAGCTGGCGCACGCCGCGCGCCTGCTCGGTCGCTTTCCACCCGGAGCCTGAGCATGTCCATCAAGCCCGACCACTGGATCCGCCGCATGTGCCGCGAGCACGCCATGATCGAGCCGTTCGAGGAGAAGCTCGTGCGCAAGGACGTCATCTCGTACGGCCTGTCGTCGTACGGCTACGACGTCCGCGTGGCCGACGAGTTCAAGATCTTCACGAACGTGAACTCGACGATCGTGGACCCGAAGCACATGGACACGCGCAACATGGTCGACTTCAAGGGCGACGTGTGCATCGTGCCGCCCAACTCGTTCGCTCTCGCCCGGACGGTGGAGTATTTTCGCGTGCCGAGAAACGTGCTCTGCGTGTGCGTCGGCAAGTCGAGCTACGCCCGCTGCGGGATCATCACGAACGTGACGCCGTTCGAGCCCGAGTGGGAGGGGCACGTGACGCTCGAGATCAGCAACACGACCCCGCTCCCCGCGAAGATCTACGCGAACGAGGGACTGGCGCAGGTGCTGTTCTTCGAGTCCGACGAGGCCTGCGAGGTCTCCTACGGGGACCGCGCGGGCAAGTACCAGAAGCAGAAGGGCATCACCCTGCCCCGCGTGTGAGCGCGGGTCGGGCCTCCCGGAGACCCCCGGCTCCAACCGAGACAACCCTCCGGCCGCGGCCGCGAATCCGGGCCGGTTCGAAACGAGGTGTGCCGATGTCCCGTCGCATGCTCCTCGCCGCGCTCGCGGCGATGTTCCTGTTCGCCGGCCTGGTCCCTGCCGCCGGCGCGTTTCCCGCGGTCAAGACCGGTGTCGAGTTCGGACTGCTTGGTGCGCAGCCGTGGCTGGGCGAGCTGCCCGCCGGCTCCTCGTTCGACCAGAAGCCGTCCGTCGGCTTCGCGGGCGGGCTGACGTTCGATTTCGGATTGCCACACGGGCTCGAGCTGGCGTCGGGCCTGCGCTACTTCGGGGACCGCGACCGCCGCGACGTGAACTTCACCATCGACTTCGGTGGCGGCGACACGAGCCACCTCGAGGGCAAGACCACGATCGAGTTCCACCGCATCGGGCTGCCCCTGCGACTGCGCACCGGGCTGCCCGACGCGCACGGGATCACGATCGAGGCCGGGCTCGAGCCCACGTACCTCGTGAAGGCCGTGGCCACGGACGACGTGACCGTGACGACGATCGTGACGAACGCTCCCCGTGCTTCGCGTGCTCCCGCGCAACCGGCGGCGACCATCTTCGAGAGCTTCCAGAACCCCGACGGCGACGTGACCGACCAGTACCAGCGCTGGAGCCTCATGGCCGGCGGCGGGCTGGGCTGGAAGTTCGGCCTTCTCGGCAAGGACCTCGCGCTGCGCGCCCGCTGGCACCAGGGGCTGCTCGACGAGGGGAAGTCCAAGGACCTGAAGGTCTACACGCGCACGGGCGAGCTGGCCCTCGGCCTGAGCTGGTAGCGCGACCTCGGCCGCGGCTTGCGCCCTCCGGGAGGCGTCGCTAGGCTGCCCCGAACGGCTGCACCACCCATGTCCAACGACGGAGCCTGCGGATGATCAAGGAGCTCGCCACCGGTCTCGGGATCACGCTCGGGTACCTCGGCAAGAAGCCCTACACGGTCCAGTACCCCGACGAGAAGCTCGAGATGTTCCCGCG
>CAZIXL010000664.1:0-2288 GCA_964542885.1 uncultured bacterium | reverse complement strand
CGGCGGCTGCGCGTGGGGCCCGCGCCCCGTGAACCTGCACCTCACGGGCCTGCAGGCCATGGGCGCCCAGCTCGACATCGAGCACGGCTACATCGTCGGGCGCGACGTGAAGCTGCGCGGCGCCAGCTTCCACTTCGACGTCGTCAGCGTGGGCGCGACCGCGCAGCTGCTGATGGCCGCCGCGCTCGCCAAGGGCACGACCGTGCTCGAGAACGTCGCGGTCGAACCCGACATCACCGTGCTGGGCGAGGTGCTGGCGGCCTGCGGCGCGCGCATCGAGGGCCTGGGCACGCGCCGGCTCGTGATCACCGGCGTCGACGCGCTGCGCCCGATCGACACGACCATCATCGCCGACCGCATCGAGGCGGCCACCTTCGCGGCGGCCGCCGCCATGACCGGAGGCACGATCACGCTCGAGCACGTCGTACCCGACCACTTCGAGGCCTCGCTCGCCAAGCTCGAGGAAACCGGCTGCACGATCGTGCGCGAGGCCGACGAGGTCACCGTCACGGGCCCGCGCCGGCCGCACGCGGTCGACGTGACGACCGCGCCCTTCCCGGGCTTCCCGACCGACATGCAGGCGCAGATGATGGCCGTGGCCGCGATCGCCGGCGGCACCAGCGTGATCACCGACACGATCTACCTGGACCGCTTCACGCACGTGCCCGAGCTGGGCCGCATGGGCGCCGACATCGAGCTCAAGGGCAACGTCGCGGTCGTGAAGGGCGTCGCGCGGCTGTCGGGCGCGCCGGTCATGGCCACCGACCTGCGCGCGAGCGCCGCGCTCGCGCTGGCCGCGCTGGTGGCCGAGGGCGAGACGAAGATCTCGCGGATCTACCACCTGGACCGCGGCTACGAGCGCTTCGACCAGAAGCTGACGGCCCTCGGCGCGCGCGTGGAGCGCATCCGCGAATGACGGCCCGGAGCTTGCCTCGCTCGCGCCCCGCGCGAGCGGGGAGGGCCGGAATGAACGAGATGCAGGCGACTGGCGAGGGCACGCCGGGCGGAAAGCAATACGACCGCGCGTATTTCGACCGCTGGTACCGGCGCTCGCGCGTCGGCGTGGGCGAGCGCGAGTTCGTCGAGCGCAAGGTGCGGCTGGCGGTCGCCGCCGCCGAGTTCGTGCTGGCGCGGCGCATCACGAGCGTGCTCGACGTGGGCTGCGGCGAGGCGCCCTGGCGGGCCATCCTCAAGCGCCTGCGCCCGAAGCTCGACTACCAGGGCTTCGACGCGAGCGAGTACGCGGTGAAGCGCTTCGGCCGGCGGCGCAACATCCGCCGCGCCGCGCTCGGCGAGATGGGCTTCGTCGGGCTGCGCGGCGCTTTCGACCTGGTGGTGTGCGCCGACGTGCTGCACTACGTGCGGAGCCCCGAGGTGCGCACCGGCCTCGCCGCGATCGCACCGCACGTGGGCGGGGTCGCGTTCATCGAGGCCTTCACCAGCGCCGACGCGATCGACGGCGACCACGCCGAGCTGCAGGACCGCACGCCTGCCGTGTATCGCAAGTTCTTCGACGAGGCGGGTCTCGTGCCGCTGGGCCTGCACCTGTACGTCACGCGCCGCACCGCGAAGACGCTCGTCGCGCTCGAGCGCGGCGCGGCGGGGTAGGGGCGCCGCGGCGCGACGGAGGCACCTGCCGCGCGCCGCCGGTGCGGCGATCGCGGGACCGCCCGCCGTCACGCCCCGGTCAACATCGCGCGGCCCTGCGGATCGCCCGTTGACCGGGAGCGCGCGCCGCGCCTAGCCTCTTCGCCCATGTCCATCCTCCTTCGCCGGTTCGCGGCGGCCCTCGGGCTGCTCGCCGTGCTCCTCTCCGTCCCGCAGGGCGTCCTCGTCCTGTGCGCGGGCGCCGGCGGGCACCTGGCGCTCGAGGCGCTCTGCGCCGAGGGCCCGGCGGGGGCGCACGACCACGCCGACGCCTCGCGGCCGGCCGATGCCGGCCACTGCGAGTGCGGCGAGGGCTGCGGTCCGTGCCGCGACTCCCAGGTGGGCATCGCGCTCGCGTCCACGCGCGCGCGCGACCACGAGGTGGTGACGGTCCCGCTGGACGCACCGGCGCCGGCCGCATCGCCGGTCGCCGCGTTCGTGTCCGCGCCGCCACGCCTCGCGCTCACCCCGGCTGCGCCCGCCCGCACGCCGTCCGCCGCCGCTTCGCGCGTGCGCGCGGGCCTGCAGCTGCGGATCTGATCCGCCTCCCGTAAGCCCGACCGTTCCGTCTCCCGCCGCTGCGGCACGCCGCCGCCGGCGCCGGTCCCGACTTGCCGAGGAGGATCCTCCGTGCCCGCCAT
>CAZIXL010000663.1:0-2291 GCA_964542885.1 uncultured bacterium | reverse complement strand
CTGCAGCCCGAGGGCGACGTAGGTCTGGGTCTGGCCCGCCAGGAACGGATCCGGCACCGCGGTGAACGGCGTCGCGGTCGAGAAGTTCGCCGCGTTGATCGGCGACGTGGACCAGCGGATGTCGTAGGCCGCGGCCAGGCCGGTCGAGCCGTCGTCACCCGGTGCGGTCCAGGTGAGCAGCAGGCTGTTCGGCTGTGGCTGGCTCACCGCGAGGTTCGAGATCGCCGCCGGGGGCGTGACGTCGCCCTGCAGCGACGATTCGGGGAAGGCGCCCGCGTAGCCGCCGGGCCAGTGCGTCGCGTAGGCCGGCGAACCCGACGCCGGCCGCAGGTCGGGCGCGTTCCACGACGCCGTGCGCAACTGCGGATCCGCCCACGACGAGGCGCAGTCCTTGCCGTACGTGGTGCACCAGAGCGTCCCGGAGCCGACCGCCGAGGTCCGCGAACTGCTGATGCTGTAGACGGCGTTCGCGGGATCGTTGCCCGTCGCGTAGAACAGGTTGTCGTTCGCGACGTTCGACGCGATGTCGGAGTAGGCCACGTGGCCGTTCGACGCGGAGCCGGTGCCGTAGAACAGGTTCCCCGAGATCGTGGTGCGCGAGACGTCGTTCTGCGCGGCCGACCACACGCGCCCGCCGGTGGCGTTGTAGAACGTGTTGTGGATGAAGACGATGCTGTCGCCCTTCGGCTGGAAGGCCTGCTTGAAGACGAAGACGTTGTTCTCGAAGCGGTCGGCGAACGTCCAGTCCTGGTAGCCGAGGATACCGTCCACCTGGAAGAAGCAGTTCAGGTAGGTGTTGTGGTTCACGGTGTTCGGGTAGGCGCCCGACGTCGCGAACTCGCACTTGACGGTCATCGTGCTCGCGGGGTTGACCGTGAACGTGTCGCGCGACCACACGTTGAACGACGACGAATCGCGCTGGTTCAGCATGTAGACTTCGAAGCCCGCGAGGTTCGTGATGTCGTAGTGGCAGTCGATCCACGTGTTGTTGTGCGTGCGGTACAGCGTGTTGAGGTGCGTGTCGGCGGCGCCCGGCAGCAGCGTCAGCTTGTAGCGGTTGCGGATGAACCGGTTGTTCTGCATGTAGTACCCGGTCATCGCGTTGCCGCCGCTGACGGTCGCGAAGTTGAAGTTGTTGTCCTGGAGCGTGCAGTACTGCGTGACCGAGTTCGCGTAGTTGCTGATGTTCAGCTTGTCGTTCGGGCCGCCCTGTCCGATCGAGCAGTTCGCCACGACGCACCAGGTGGCGCCCGCGAGCGAGATGCCGGAGAGACCCTTGCAGTAGAGCAGGCTGTCGCGATCGGACGAGTTCCCGGACGTGGCGGCCTGGATCAGGATCTCGCTCGCGAACTGCATGCCCTTGATCGAAACGTAGTCCTGGCCGCTGAAGCGCAGGCCGCTCACCGCGACGCCCGACGGGTTCGCGAGGTCGCCCATGTAGGTGATGCGGTTCGAGCTGGTGCCGTTCGATTGCGGCGTCAGCGTCTCACTGTACGTGCCGGGCGAGATGCGCACCTGGTCGCCCGCCACCATGGTGGCCGTGGCCTTGCCGATCGTGCGCCAGGGCGTCGAGACGGACGTGCCGTTGTTCGAGTCGCTGCCGCTCGTCGAGACGTAGTAGGTCGTGGCCGAAGCCGCGGTGGCGGCGAGCAGGCCGGCCGCGGCGAGCAGCGCCGCGAACGCGCCGCGCCGGGGCGCGCGCGGGGCCAGGGTGTCGTGCGGCAGCGGATGCGACATGGCGACTCTCTTTCCGTGCGTGAAACGTCCCGTCCCGGGGAATGACTGGCGGGTATGAGCGGCCGCCAGGGATGCACGTCGCGTGCCTCGGATCGTCCGTGCGAGGCCCCGGCAAGTGCCGGCCGTTGCGGAAGGTGGATCACGCCTTACGGGGAGGCTGACGAACCGGTGGTGGTTCCCGCGCATATTGCACGAGTCACCGGCCCAAGGCCATGCGAATCACCCCGCGACCGGCCGAACACTGGCCGGTTCAGCCCCCGTCAAGCCCGCCCGCGCGGGGCCGCACGTCAGTCCGATTCCGTTGCCGTGAGCCGCCCGGAACGATAGCCCGGCAGGCGGTTGATGATGTTCAGGACCTTGCCGTTGGGCAGGCGCTCCAGCTCGGCGACCTTCTCGATCCGCACGCGGATCCCGCCCCCGATGCGGTCCGCGAACAGCTCGGCCGCATGCTTCGCGTCGGCGTCCGAGAACGCCGGCAGCGGCAGCACCCGCACGACGATCTCGCCTTCGCGTTCCTGCACCACCTGCGAGCGGCGGACGTTGCGCAGCAGGTC
>CAZIXL010000662.1:0-2298 GCA_964542885.1 uncultured bacterium | reverse complement strand
CGCCGCCGCGCCGCCCGCGGCGCCGGCGACCGCCGCGCGGCGGGCGAGCGCGCCGGTCAGCAGCTCGAGCACCAGCGGCTCGTCGTCCACCACCAGCAGTCGCGCGCGCGTCGCGTGCGGGGCGACGCCGGGCGCCGCGGGCCCGCGGGCGGGCGCGGCCTCCGCCGCGGGCTCCCCGTCGGCCGGCTCGGGCGGGCCGTCGAGCACGGGCAGCACGATCCGCGCGACCGTGCCGCGCCCCTCGGCGGAGTCCAGCTCGAGCCGGCCGCCGTGCGCGGCCACGATGCCGCGCGTGAGGAAGAGGCCCAGGCCGAGCCCGCCCTGCGGGGCACGCGTCGTGAAGTAGGGCTCGGCCACGTGCGCGCGCACCTCGGCGGGCATGCCCGGCCCGTCGTCCTCGACCTCGAGCGTCACCTCCCCCGCGGCGCGCGCGGCGACCCGCACGTCGATCCTCCCGGCGCCGCCGCTTCCCGCGACGGCCTGCGCCGCGTTCACGAGCAGGTTGACCAGCGCCTGCACGAGCTTCGCCTCGTCGCCGCGGATCCGCGCGTCGCCGTCGAGCGAGGTGCCGACGCGGGCCACGTGCCGCAGGTGCGGGTGGGCGACCTGCAGCGCGGCGCGCACGACGTCGCCGGGCCGCAGCGGCCGTTGCTCGTCCTGCCGGCGCGAGATCGTGCGCAGGCCCTCCACCACCTTGCCGATGCGCCGCGCGGCGTCGCGCGCGTGCCCGAGCGACGCGCGTGCGTCCGCGCCCGCCCCGGAGCCGGCGAGGTGCTCGTCCACCTGGTCCAGCGAGAGCTGCAGGTAGGTGAGCGGGTTGTTGATCTCGTGGCCGACCCCCGCGGCGAGCCGGCCGAGCGCGGCGAGCCGTTCCGACTCGAGCAGGGCGCTCTCGGCGCGGTCGCGCTCCGCGGTGCGTTCGCGCACCTCGTCCTCGAGCTCGTCCGTCAGCTCGCGCAGCCGGTGCGCGTCGGCGAGGAAGCGCCGCAGCGTGCGCAGGGCCGTGGGCGCGACGACGGCGAGGAAGCCCAGCTCCGCCGGCGAACAGGTCACGAGCCAGCCGTTCGCGACCGCCAGTTCGACCACCGTCGAGACCACGAACAGCGCGAAACCCACGACCACCAGCCCCAGGTCGTGCTCGCCCTGCCGCCAGCGCCGGAAGAAGCGGACCAGCGGCACGAACAGCAGCGCGAGCAGCGCCGTGCCGTAGACGTCGCCGAAGGCCGTCGTGGTGGCGTAGTGGTACGTCAGGTGCGCCCACGGGATCGGGATCACCGCGATCGGCGTCGAGATCACTCCGCCGGTGAACGCGAAGAGCCCGGCCGAGGCCGCGATCCCCGTGGCGAGCGTGCGCTCGAGCGGCGGCATCGCGCGCCACGAGCCGTCCGCCCCGCCGAACGCGTACGGGTACCAGGCGACGACGTGGATGGCCGCCCAGAAGTAGTTCCAGCGCGCCGCGGCGACGTAGGCGGCGTCCGGCAGGCCCGCGCTCATGAAGACGACGTTGCCCGCGCCGTAGCACGCCGCCGAGAGGGCGATGAAGCCGAACGCGCGCGTGCTGCGCCAGCCCGGGGCACGCGCGATCGCGAACTGCGCGACGGCGATCGTCAGGTTGAGCCACAGGATCAGCAGCGAGAACAGGACGGCTGGATGCACGGGCACCGCCGCGGGGCCGGGTGGATCGATCAGGGTCGCGCCACGACATCCCGAGGCGCGCGGGCGCGGGACCCCACTGGCGAGTCTCGGCGGCACCGTCCGTTTCTGCATAGCGGACGGGAGCCGCATCCCGAACGGGACACGGCACCGGTATCCGCCATGCGGAAAGACGTGTATCTTGCCGATGCTCTTCGGGGGTACGGAACCGGTTCCGGGACGCGAGGGGTTCTCGATGCGCAGCACGCGATACGCCTTGACGCTCGCCGGCGGCTACACGTTCGTCGCCGCCGTCTACATCGTGCTCTCCAGCGGCGTCGCCGCCGAGATGTCGGTGAGCGTCGAGCAGATGAAGCAGATCGAGACGATCAAGGGCGTGCTGTACGTGGTCGTGACCGCGATCGCCATCTTCTTCGGCGCGCGCTACGCCTTCGGCCGCCTGGAGCGCGCGCACGACGAACTGACCGCCCGCGACCGGGCGCTGCTCGTGAGCGAGCGGCGCGTCTTCGCGGGGCTCATGGCCGGCTCGATCGCGCACGACGCGAACAACGTGCTCGTGGCCGTGCTCGCCGAGCTCTCCGAGCTGCGCCGGGCCATGCCGGCGAACGACCCGGCCGTGCACCGCCTGCGGCTCTCCGTGGACCG
>CAZIXL010000661.1:1967-2302 GCA_964542885.1 uncultured bacterium | reverse complement strand
GAACGGCTCGGCGAAGCCGGCGTGCAACTCGGGCTGGCGTTCCAGATCACCGACGACCTGCTCAACGCCGGCTCGACGCTGCAGGCGCTCGGCAAGCGCGCCGGCACCGACGCGGCCCGCGGCAAGGCCACGTTCCCGGCCGCGGTGGGCGAGAAGCGCGCCCGCGCCGAGGGCGCCCGGGTCATGCGCGCGGTGCGCGCCTCGATCGCGCGCCACTGCGAACGCCCGGCGCTGCTGCTCCAGCTCATCGACGCCACGGCCCGCCGCGAGCGGTGACGGGGGCGCCGCGGCGGCCCGCGGCGCCCTCCGGTCCTGCCTCAATGCACGACGGCCAG
>CAZIXL010000661.1:0-1957 GCA_964542885.1 uncultured bacterium | reverse complement strand
GATCGCGCCGATGGTGCGGGGATCGTCGGGCGTCAGCCGCGTCCGGCGCTCGAGTGCGCCGTGCAGCCGGGCGAAGTAGACCCCCGGCCGAACCGAACCGAGGTCGCCGAGCTTCAGTTCCGCGTTCCCCGCCGGCAGGTCCGCCACGACGGGCCCCCGCACCATCCGGCCGCCCACGTCGAGCACTTCGAACGTCACGCGTCCGGCGGCGGGCATGCTGAAGCGGGCGACGAACGCCGTACGCGCCGGATTGGGGTAGACCTGCAGTGCCGCCATCGGCGCACCGGCAACGGGCGAGACGTCGAGCGGGGGCGATCCCAGCGACAGCGCCCACGTGCCCTCCTGGCCCGTGGCGATGCCGCCGAACCACACCAGCCGGCGGAAGTCGGGATCGAAGACGCCGCGCGCGTCCGCGGTGACCGGCGGGGGCGACCCGCTGGCGACCCGGGCGGTCCACGACGTGTCCGCGGAGGGGGCGAGGGCGTAGAGCCCGAGGGACTCCGACGGGTAGGTGTAGGCGTCGACCAGCTGCACGAGCTTCCCCTCCGCCGGATCGTAGAAGGCGCTGCACACGGTGCCGTCCCCGTAGCCGCTATTCGGCAGGCCCCGCGAGATCTGCTGCCACGCCGGGGCCGGCGAGAGCGAGAGCTTCCAGACTTCGCCCGTCTGGAGCCCGCCCGAGTAGTAGTAGGTTCCGTTGCGGCCGCCCACGAGCCACGCACAGTGCCGCGCGGAGTCGTAGGCCAGCACGGCGTCGGCCCTCCCGATCGGCGCCGGGCCGGGAGCATCGAGGCGCGTCCAGTGCGGGGGATCGGCCAGCGAGAGGGCCCAGAGGTCCGCGAGGTAAGCCGAAGTCGAAGTGGAATAGTCGTACCCCCCGAAGACCAGGAGGCGATCGCCGTCCGGGTCGTAGACGGCGGCCGCGTTCGCGCGCTGGCGCGGCAGCATCCCGCCCACCACGAGGCGCGTCCACGCCGTGCCGCCGGACAGCGGGCGTTGCCACACTTCGTTGGTCATGACGTTGCCGTTGGTGCCGCCGAAGAGGAGGAGCCGATCGCGGACCGGGTCCACGACGAGCGAGGCATCCCGACGGGGCAGCAGCGGTCCGCCCGAGAAGGCCTCTGGCGACCAGGCCGGATCCGCCTCCGCCAGCGGCAGCTGCCAACCGGAGTTGGTCAACGCGTTCGAATAGCCGGTGCCGAGGCTGTCCGCGCTTCCCCCGAACAGGTGGACGACGCGGCGGACGGGGTCGATGGCCATGCTGTGCCCCACGCGCGGGGACGGCTCGCCCGAGACCGCGGACCACTGGGCCATTCCCGCCAGGTCGAGGACGGAGACGTCCGAAACCGTCCGGCCGGAGTACGAGCCCGAGTACGGTCCACCACCGGCGACGAAGAGCCGACGGCCCGCCGGGTCCGCCGCGGAGGCCCGACCGTAGCGCGTCGGCGGCACGGAGCCCGTGGCGCTGGTGAGCGTCCACTGCGAGGGCGAACCGGCGAGCGGCAGCGCATAGGCGTACGAGTAGTAGTCGTTGTACGCGCATACGAGCCGGTCTCCGGCGACGTCGATTGCGAAGTCGAGCGGAGTCCCCGTCGAAGTGGTCGGCTGGTTCTGGTAGGGCGCCGTCTGTTGCGTCCAGCCCGGCGCCGGCGAGTCGAGCGAGAGGAACCCGAGCACCCACGACGTCGAGTAGTTCACCGTCAGCACGCCCGGGAGCACGAGGCGATGGCGGCCCGCATCGACGAGCATGGCCCGCGCCGCGAACCCGGGAAACGTCGTCGCGGGCCCGAGCGACGTCCACGCGGGGTCCCCGTCCAGCGACAGCGCCCACAGGTCGGCCAGCCCGTCAAAGCCGCCGTTGGCGCCGCCGAAAACGAGCAACCGGGCGTGCGCCGAATCGACGACGGCGAAGTGGTTCGCGCGCGCCACGGGCTGCGATCCGGCAGGCGTGAGCAGC
>CAZIXL010000660.1:0-2307 GCA_964542885.1 uncultured bacterium | reverse complement strand
GACACTTTCACCGACGCGTCAGGGGAGGACATGTTCACTGACGTTCCACGATGCCGCGCGCCGCGCTTGCGGCGCACGCGAGGCGCGGGCTAGCGTGTCGCGCCATGTCCGCCTCCCGGTTGCGCGCGCTGCCGTCCGTCGAAAAGCTGCTGGCCGCCCCGCTGCTCGCGACCGCGCTCGGCACGCTGCCGCGCGCCGTCGTGGTCGGCGCCGTCCGCGAGGAGCTGGCCGCCGTGCGCGCGAAGGTGCGCGGCGGGCGCGCCGCGGCGCCGGCGAGCGAGGCGATCGCCGAAGCCGCACTCGCGCGGGCGCGCGCGGCCGCGAAGCCGCAGCTCGTGCGCGTGCTGAACGCGACCGGCATCGTGCTGCACACGAACCTCGGGCGCGCGCCGCTCGCCGAGGCGGCGCGGCGCGCGGTCAACGACGTGGCGGCCGGCTACTGCTCGCTCGAGTTCGACCTCGAGCGGGGCCGGCGCGGCGACCGCGGGCTGGGCGTCGAGCGGCGCCTGGTGCGCCTGACCGGCGCCGAGGGCGCGGCCGTGGTCAACAACGGCGCCGCGGCCGTGCTGCTGGCGCTCGCCGCGACCGCTGCCGGCAGGGGCGTGATCGTATCGCGCGGCGAGCTGGTCGAGATCGGCGGCTCGTTCCGCGTGCCCGAGGTGATGGAGCGCAGCGGCGCACGCCTGGTCGAGGTCGGCGCCACGAACCGCACGCACTTGCGCGACTACGAGCGGGCGCTCGAGAAGCACGGTCGCGACCTCGCGGCGATCCTGCGCGTGCACCCGAGCAACTTCCGCATCGAGGGTTTCACCGCACGCCCGGGCACGGCCGAGCTGGCGGCGCTCGCCCGCAAGCATCGCCTGCCGCTGATCGAGGACCTGGGCAGTGGCGCGCTGGTGGACTTCGCCGAGTTCGGCCTCGAGCACGAGCCCACGGTGGGTGAGTCGCTCGCGGCGGGCGCGGACCTGGTGACCTTCAGCGGCGACAAGCTGCTGGGAGGCGCCCAGGCCGGGCTCGTTCTGGGCCGCGCGAAACTCGTCGCGAAGCTGAAGAAGGACCCGTTCGCGCGCGCGATGCGGGCCGACAAGCTGGCGCTCGCCGCGCTCGAGGCCACGCTGGCGCTGCTCGAAGACCCGGCGAAGGCCCGGCAGTCGCTACCGGTGCTGGCGATGCTCGGCGTGACGGCCGAGCGGCTGCAGGAGCGCGCCGAGCGGCTGGCCGCCGAGCTCGAAGCCCGCGTGCCGGGCCTGTCGGCGCGCGTCGTCGAGCGCCACGGCGAGGTCGGCGGCGGCGCGCTGCCGCGCGAGCGGTTGCAGGGTCCCGTCGTCGAGCTCAAGCACGGGGCGCTCGCCGCGCAGGAGCTGGAGCGCCGCGCGCGTGCCGCCGAGCCGCCCGTGATCGGCACGATCCGGGCGAACGCGTTCCGCCTCGACCCGCGGACGCTCACCGAGACCGAGCTCGGCATGGTGGCGACGTCGCTGGGCAAGGCGTTCGCCTGAGGCCCGTCCGGCGGGGCTGCCGGGGCTTTCCGGCGCCTTGCCGAAAGCGTTGACCGGCCGCGCCCCGGGCCCGTAAAGTGCGCGGCGGCAGGAGTACCCGCAGACGCTTCGACCGCCAGAGGCCGCCACACGCAGGGAACCCCCGTTCCCGGTGGTCCGGCGGTGCGTCCCGGCTCGGGGAGCCCCGCCCAGAGACAGCGCGCACGCAGCCAGACAAGACACCGAGGTCTCGGAACTCGGACACCAGTCGCGGGCCGACTCCCCGCGGGCGGTGGACGACCGTGGTCCAGCGTTGGGAGGGACCGTCCCCCGGCGCACCGGCGCCGTTTCGTGCGCCGGCGCGGGGCCGCCACGTCCCACCCCGCCAGGCCCCGTTCGTCGCACCAGTGGAGTGCATGGATGTTCCTCTACAAGCTCGAAATCCAGGGCTTCAAGTCGTTCTGCGACCGCACCGACCTCGCGTTCGGTGAGGGCATCACCGGGGTCATCGGCCCCAACGGCTGCGGCAAGACGAACGTCTCCGACGCCATCCGCTGGGTGCTGGGCGAGCAGAGCGCGAAGCAGCTGCGCGGCGACTCGATGGAAGACGTGATCTTCAACGGTTGCCCCACGCGCAAGCCCCTCGGCATGGCCGAGGTGCACCTGACCTTCAAGAACGACCGCGGCATCCTGCCGACCGAGTTCTCCGAGGTCACGATCTCGCGGCGCGTGTTCCGCTCGGGCATGTCCGAGTACTTCCTCAACAAGACGCCCTGCCGCCTCAAGGACATCAAGGACCTGTTCTTCGACACCGGCATGGGCAGCCACG
>CAZIXL010000659.1:0-2309 GCA_964542885.1 uncultured bacterium | reverse complement strand
GGGCGCCTGGTACGCGGTCGGCCACTGCCACCTGCGCCGCGCGCTGCGCTCCTTCCGGCTGGACCGCGTCGAGCAGGTCGAGCGCCTGGCCGCGACGTTCGACACGCCGAAGGGCTTCGACACGCTTCGCCACCTGCGCGAGTCGGTGGCGTCGATCCCGCGCGCGCACGCGGTCGAGGTGCTGCTGGAGACGGACCTCGCGACGGCGCGGCGCGAGGTGTTCGCGGCGTTCGGCGTGCTCGAGCCCGCCGAGGGCGGCGTGCGGCTGCGCGGGCAGGCCGACGACCTGTCGTGGTTCGCCCGCCAACTGGCGCGGTTGCCGTTCGAGTTCGAGGTCGTGCGCCCCGCGAAGCTGCGCGAGGCGCTGGCCGCGGAAGCACGGCGCCTGGCGAGGATCGCGCGGCGAGGGGCGCCGCGTGCATGAAGAAGGAGCGGCGCCCGCACGGGCACCGCTCCCTCGTGTCGCTGCGGATTTCGGCTACGCGTTGTACTCGTAGAAACCGCGTCCCGTCTTCCGGCCCAGCCAGCCGGCGGCCACCATCTTGCGCAGCAGCGGGCACGGGCGGTACTTGGAATCCCCGAGGCCCTCGTGCAGCACGTTCATGATCGACAGGCACGTGTCGAGGCCGATCAGGTCGGCCAGCGCCAGCGGGCCCATGGGGTGGTTCATGCCGAGCTTCATGACCGTGTCGATCGACTCCTTCGTCGCCACGCCTTCCATGAGCGTGTAGCAGGCCTCGTTGATCATGGGCATGAGGATGCGGTTCGCGACGAAGCCGGGGTAGTCGTTCACCTCGACGGGCGTCTTGCCCAGGCGCTTCGACAGGTCCTCGGTGAGCGCGTAGGTCGCGTCGGTCGTGGCCAGGCCGCGGATGATCTCGACGAGCTGCATGACCGGCACCGGGTTCATGAAGTGCATGCCGATCACGAGGCCGGGCCGCTTCGTGATCGCGGCGATCTCGGTGATCGAGATGCTCGACGTGTTGCTGGCCAGCACCGTGGTCGGCGGGCAGACGGCGTCGAGCTTCGTGAAGATCTCCTTCTTCAGCTCCCAGCTCTCGGTCACGGCCTCGACCACGAGCTGGCAGTCCTTGGCGGCGTCCAGCGACGTGCCGCCGTGGATCCGCTTCACGATCCCCGCGGCCTTGTCGGCCGGCCACTCCTGCTTCTTCGCCACGCGGTCCAGGTTCTTCGTGATGGTGGCCAGCGCGCGGTCCACGAACTCGGGCTTGGCGTCGATCAGCTCGACGTCGAAGCCGTTCGTCGCGAACACCTGCGCGATGCCGTTGCCCATCGTGCCGCCGCCCACGACCGCCACCTTCTTCACGGCCACCGAGGGGCCGCTCGTCGCCTGTTCGGTCATCGTGCTCATCACACACGCTCCACGGAAAGGGCCACGGCGTTGCCGCCGCCCAGGCAGAGGGTCGCCATGCCGGTCTTCTTGCCCCGGGCCTCGAGCGCGTACAGCAGGGTCGTCAGGATGCGCGCGCCGCTGGCGCCGATCGGGTGGCCGAGCGCCACCGCGCCGCCGTTCACGTTGACGCGGTCCCAGTCCCAGCCGAGCGCCTTGCCGTCCGCCACGGCCTGCGCGGCGAACGCTTCGTTCGCCTCGATCAGATCGAAGTGGCCGATCGAGACGCCGGTCTTCTTCATCAGCTTCTGCACCGCGTCGATCGGCGCGAAGAACAGCTCCTTGGGCGGGCCGCCACCGGTGGCGTAGCCGGTGATGCGGGCCAGCGGCTTCGCGCCGGTGGCCTTCATGCGCGCCTCGCTCATCACGACCACGGCCGCGCCGCCGTCGTTCAGCCCGGGCGCGTTGCCGGCGGTGATCATGCCGTCCTTCGCCTTCGTCACCGCGGGCAGCTTGGCGAGGCCTTCGATCGTCGTGTCGCCGCGCACCGCCTCGTCGAGCTTGACGACGACCGGGTCGCCCTTCCGCTGCGGAATGGAGACGGGCACGATCTCCCTGTCGAACGCGCCCGAGGCCTGCGCCGCGGCGGCCTTCTTCTGCGAGGCGACCGAGAACTCGTCGAGGCGCTTGCGCTCGAGCTTCGCCTTCTCGGCCGTGTACTGGGCCAGCTCGATCATGTGGCAGTCGTTGAACGAGCACCACAGGCCGTCGTACACCACGCCGTCGCGCAGCGTCGTGTCGCCGAGCTTGACGCCGGTGCGCCCCGAGAACAGGTAGTGCGGCGCCGTGCTCATGCTCTCCTGGCCGCCGGCCACGATGCAGTCGGCGTCGCCGGCGCGGATCGCCTGCGCGGCGAGCATCACGGCCTTCAGGCCCGAGCCGCACACCGTGTTGATCG
>CAZIXL010000658.1:0-2312 GCA_964542885.1 uncultured bacterium | reverse complement strand
CGTTCCCCCCGCCGCCGCGCGGGCCGGCGCGGAGGCCGACGCCGCGGGCCTCGCGACGCTGCGCCGGCTCGCGGGCACCTCGTACCTGCGCAACCTGGCGCTGCTCGTGCTCGGCAGCTCGGTGGGCGCCGCGCTCCTCGACTGGGTGTTCAAGGCGCACGCGGCCGGCGCGGTACCGGCGGGACCGGCGCTGCTGCGCGTCTTCGCCGTCTTCTACGCCGCGGTCGCGCTGCTCACCTTCGTGATCCAGGCGCTGTTCACGCGTTCGGCGCTCGGGCGCGCCGGGCTCGTGCCCAGCATCGGCGCGCTGCCCGGCACCGTCGTCGCGGGCGGCGTCGCGAGCCTGCTCGTGCCCGGGCCGTGGACGGCGGCGGTCGCGCGCGGGCTCGAGTCGGTGCTGCGCGGCTCGCTCTTCCGCTCGGGCTACGAGCTGCTCTACACGCCCATCCCGCCCGGCGAGAAGCGCGGCACCAAGGCCATCGTCGACGTCGGCTTCGACCGCCTCGGCGACCTGGTCGGCGCCGGCCTCGTCGCGGGCGCGCTGCTGCTGCCCGCCGGCGCGACGACGCCGGCCCTGCTGGCGCTCGCGATCGCGTCGGCGCTCGCGACGCTCGTCGTGGTGGGCCGCCTGCAGCGCGGCTACGTGAAGTCGCTCGAGGCCGGCCTGCGCGCGGGCGCGGTGGAGCTGGCGTCGGTGGACCTGCCCGACTGGACGCTCGCGCACACGCTCTCGGGCGGGTTCGAGCCTCCCGGGGCGCCCGCGGGTGGACCCGTCGCCGCGCGCGGGCCGGCGCCCGCCGCGCCGAGCGCCGACCCGCTCGCGGACGCGCTCGCCGAGCTGCGCAGCGGTGATCCCGCGCGCGTCCGCGCGGCGCTCGCCGCGCACGCGCAGCTGCCGAACGGCCTCGTGTCGCAGGGGATCGAGCTGCTCGCCTGGGACGAGGTCGCGACCGAGGCGACGCACGCGCTGCGCGCCGTCGCCTCGCGCCACGTGGGCCAGCTCGTCGACTCGCTGCTCGACCCCGCGACCGAGTTCACGGTGCGTCGCCGCCTGCCGCCGGTGCTCGCCTCTTCGCACACGCCGCGCGCCGTCGACGGCCTGCTCGGCGGTCTCGTGGACACGCGCTTCGAGGTCCGCTATCGCTGCGGGCGCGCGCTCTACACGCTCCTCGCCGCCGACCCGAAGCTGCGGATCGCTCGCGAGGCCGTGTTCGAGGCCGTGCGCCGCGAATCGCGGGTGGGGCACGCGGTGTGGCAGTCGCAGCGGCTGCTCGAGCAGCTCGACGACGCGGGCTCGGAGCCGTTCCTGGACGAGCTGCTGCGCCAGCGCACGGGCCGCAGCCTCGAGCACGTCTTCACGCTGCTCGCGCTCGTGCTGCCGCGCGAGCCGCTGCGAATCGCGTTCGGCGGCCTGCACGCGGGCGACCGCATGCTGCGCGGCCTCGCGCTCGAATACCTCGAGAGCGTGCTGCCCGACGACGTGCGGGACGGGCTGTGGCCGCACCTCGAAGCCGGCGGCCCCGGGCCCGGGACGGCGGCGGGCCGCGATCGCGAGCAGATCCTGGGCGAGCTGCTGCGCTCGCACGAGTCGATCCAGATCGGCATCGCCGAGCTGCGCCGCCGGCACGACCCCGGCGCCACGCCCGGCGACTGATCGCTCAGGGCGCGGCGCCCTCCGGCGTCCCGGGCGCCGCCTGCCCGGGGCGCGCGGGCCCGAGGAACGCGAGGATCGTGTCCCACGGCCGCGGGCAGTCGTTGTGGCCGCACGGCATCTCGACGAAGCGCGCGCCCGGAACCACGGCCGCGAGGCGCCGGCCCTGCTCGAAGGGGATCACCTCGTCGCGCCGGCCGTGCAGCACGAGCAGCGGCCGCTTCCAGCGGGCGAGCGCCGCGCGCGTGTCGAACGGGTCCGCGACCAGCCAGCGCGCGAACGGCGGCAGCCCGGCCAGCTCGGGCACGTTCTCGAACGTGGACTCGAGGACCAGCATGGACACCGGCCGCCGCGCGGCCAGCGCCGCGGCCGCCGCGCCGCCCAGCGAGCGGCCGTAGGCGGCGATCCGCCCGCCGTTGACGCGCGGGTCCGCCGCCGCCCAGTCGAACGCGGCGAGCGCCGCGCCCACGACCGCGCCCTCCGAGGGCGAGCCCGGCGAGAGCCCGTAGCCCGGGTACTCGACGAGCAGCGCGGCCCAGCCGCGTTCGCGCGGCTCGTCGAAGAGCGGGATCCAGTCGTCGGCCAGCTCGGCGTTGCCGTGAAAGAACACGATGAGCGGCGCCGGCCCGAGCGCGCCGCGCGCGGGCAGGAACAGCGCCTC
>CAZIXL010000657.1:0-2315 GCA_964542885.1 uncultured bacterium | reverse complement strand
CGAAGGCGGGCGAGTGGGAGCGGGCCGCCGCGGACTTCGCGGCCGCCGGGGATCGCGTCGAGGCCCGCTGGAACCGCGCGGCGCTCGCCGTGCACCGGGCCGTCGCGGCCACGCCCGGCATCCTCGATCCGCGCGCGCTCGAGGCGGCGCGCACCGAGGCCGGGCCGGCGTCCGAGTACTGGAGCGACCCCACCGTGGGCCGGCTCGCGGTGGCGCTCGTGGCCGAACGCGCGCTGGCGCGGCGCGAAGCGGGCGAGCTGGGCGATCTCGACCGCGGCGCGCTGCGCGAGGCCGAGGACCTGCTCGAGCACCGCACGTTCTGGGACCGCGCGCTGGTGCTGGCCTCGTGGGTGCGGCTCGGGCTCGAAGGCGACGGCGACGCGGCGCGGATCGCGCGCCCGCTCGCGCGCGAGCTCGCGTCCGAACTCCTCGCCGAGCCCGTGCTGAAGGGCGCACCTCTCGCCGGCCTGCGCGCCGCGCTCGAGCGCGCGTGGGACGCGGCCGCGGCATTCGAGCCCCGCACGGCGCGCGCGGCGGTCGAACCGTGGCTGGCGCACGAGGCCCTGCGCCGCTACCGGATCCCGTGCCGCGCCTGCGGGGCGGGCGCCGTCGGGGTCGAAGCGTGGGAGGAGTGCGCGCCGCCGGGCGCGGAGGCCGTGTAAGGTCGTGGCGTCCGGCGCGTCGGCCCGGGTGCACGAACCCCGGACGAATCCCGGGAGCCCGCCCGGACTCCAACCCTACGGAACGCGAACCATGTCCTTCGTCCCCCTGCAGACCATCCGCCGCGAGAGCGCCCCGCCGCCCGCCGTCACGGAGACGGTGCGGCTGCGCATCTCGGGCATGCACTGCGCCTCGTGCGTCGCCCGCGTCGAGTCGGCGCTCGGCTCCGTGCCCGGGGTCGCGAACGCCGCCGTGAACCTCGCCACGCACCGCGCCGAGATCGGGCTCGCGAAGGCGGTCGACACCGAGGTCCTGGCCGCGGCGGTACGCGCGGCCGGCTACGACGCGCACGTCGTGACCGCGCCCGTCGCCGCCGACGCCGAGCGGCGCGAGCGCGAACGCGAGGTGGCGGACGTGCGCCGGCGCTTCGCGGTCGGCCTCGCCTTCGGCGCGGTGGTGTTCGTGCTCGCGCACGTCGAGATGCTGTGGCCGGGCCTGCTGCCGTTCGACGCGGGCACGCTGAACGTGCTGCAGCTCGCGTTCGCGATCCCCGTCCAGTTCTGGGCGGGCTGGGGCTTCGTGCGCGGCATGGTGAAGGGGTTCGCGCGCCGCGCGCCGGACATGGACACGCTCGTCGGCCTGGGCACGCTGACGGCGTTCGCGTACTCGGCCGTCGCGACGCTGTGGCCGGCGCTGCTCGGCGAGCACCACGGCGCGCACGTCTACTACGACACGGCGGTCACGATCGTCGTGCTGATCCTGCTGGGCCGGCTGCTCGAGGCGCGCGCGAAGCACCGCGCCTCGCGTGCGATGCGGGCGCTGCTCGACCTGCGCCCGCGCACCGCGCGGCGCCTGCGCGACGCGGCGGACGCGACCGGCGAGGACGTGCCGCTCGACGCGGTGCAGCCGGGCGACCGGCTGCTCGTGCGGCCGGGCGAGCGCGTGCCGGTCGACGGCGTCGTGCTCGACGGGCGCTCGGCCGTGGACCAGTCGATGCTCACCGGCGAGTCGATCCCCGTCGAGGTGGGCCCGGGCGCGAACGTGACCGGCGCGACGCTGAACGGCAACGGCGCGTTCCGCATGCGCGCCGAGCGCGTCGGCGCCGACTCGATGCTCATGCAGATCGTGGCGATGGTGGACCGCGCGCAGTCGAGCAAGGCGGCCGTGCAGTCGCTGGCCGACCGCATCGCGGCCGTGTTCGTGCCGGCGGTGCTGGCGATCGCGCTGGTCGCGTTCGCGGCCTGGCTCGCGAGCGGCGCCGGCCTCACCGCGTCGCTGCTGCGGCTCGTGGCCGTGCTCATCGTGGCGTGCCCGTGCGCGCTCGGGCTGGCGACGCCGACCGCGATCATCGTCGGCACCGGCCGCGGCGCCGAGTTGGGCGTGCTCGTGCGCGACGCGCGGGCGCTCGAGGCCGCGGCCGCGGTGGGCGCGGTCGTGTTCGACAAGACCGGCACGCTCACGCGCGGCGCCCCGCAGCTGACCGACGTCGTCCCGGCGCCGGGCGCGGACGCGGCGCGGCTGCTGCAGGCGGCGGCGACCGCCGAGGCGCGCAGCGAGCACCCGCTGGCGATGGCGGTCGTGCGCGGCGCGCGCGAGCGCGGGGTCGAGCCGCTCGAGCCCGAGGACTTCGGCGCCTCGCCCGGCCAGGGCGTGTG
>CAZIXL010000656.1:0-2320 GCA_964542885.1 uncultured bacterium | reverse complement strand
CACGAACAGCGCGCCGATGAACATCGAGACCGAGTTGAAGCCGTTGATCGTGAACGCCAGCCCGAGCCCGGTGGCCGAGGGAATGAACTTCTTCGCCTTCGGGAACCGCATCTCGAGCAGCGGGATGACGATGCCGATCGTGCCGCCGATGATCAGGCCCATGCGCGCGGTCGGGTGCAGCGCCTCGACGCCGTTCGCCAGTAGCTCGGCGACGCCGCGCCACACCAGCGCCGCGGGCGCCGGCCACTTCTCGGTGCCGAGCAGGTCGACCGTCGGGACGAGGATGAAGTAGACGGGCACGACGATGAACGCGCCAGCCAGCACGCCGAAGAGCTGCGCCAGGAACTGCTGGCGCGGCTTGGCGCCGAGCAGGTAGCCGCTCTTCAGGTCCTGCAGCAGCTCGCCCGCGGCCGAGGTGGCGCCGGCCGTGATGTTGGCGGTCATCAGGTTGGTCGGGATGTTGCCGGGCGCGAGGGCCCCGAACGTGAGCTGCGTGATCTTGGACAGCGGGCCGACGGGCGTGATGTCGGTCTCGCCCGTCGCGCGCGCCGAGACGACGACCAGGAAGAACGTCGCGAGCACGGCGATGAGGCCCATCCACCAGTGGATGTGGAAGAGCCGGTTGCCGAGGATGATCGCCGCGGTGCCGAGCAGCGCGAAGCCCGTGATGAACCACGAGCCGGGCACCTCGATCTTCTCCATGGGGTCGTCGCTCGCGTGCTTCGTGCCCAGGAAGCTCGTGAGCGTGCTGAACGCGCGGGCCACGGCCTTCCAGTTCATGAAGAAGAGCAGCAGGCCCGAGGTGACCATCATGGGCACGCCGATCCACAGCGACCACGACGAGATCTTGCGGAAGCTGGGCGCCTCGATGACGCCGGCGCGCAGGAAGATGGGCGCGAGCACGGCGTAGTTGATCACCGCCCCGAGCATGAGGCTCCACGCCTGCCGGAAGCCCATGATGGCGCCGGCCGCGATGAACAGCAGCGAGCCCTCGAACGACATCGTGAGCTGGTTGAGCGTGAGCGGCTGGCCCTTGTACTCGCCCAGCTTGATCCACGAGGTGCCCCACGTGGTCTCGATGTGCGGCAGCTTGAACCACGGGGCCTTCGCCGGGTAGATCCAGCCCTTGACCGGCGCCCACGTCGGCGCGCTCGCGAACTCCTGCACGCGCATGAACGCGAGGTCGCCCGAGTCGCGCAGCCAGGTGATGATCGCGCCGACCAGCGCGGCCAGCGTGAGCGCGCGCGCCTGCTTGGCGGCCTCGCCGCTCGTCTCGTGCAGCGCGCGCAGCGTGGCGGCGGCCGCGGTGCCGGTGGGGAACCGCAGCCCCTCGATATTGATCATCTGCCGCTTGGTGGGCACGGCGAGGAAGACGCCCATGGCGCAGATCACGATCACCCACGGGATCAGCCACAGGCAGCGCGTGGCGAAGTCCGCGGGAATCGACGCGGCGCTCAGCATCATGAGCGCCGGGATCGCGTTCACGAGCCCGCCGCTGGTCATCGACCCGGCGGCGCCGGCCGTGGACTGCATGCAGTTGTTCTCGAGGATGGAGTAGTGGTTCTCGGGCCAGATCCAGCGGAAGAACCCGCCCAGCACGGGCAGCTTGTGCGCCGCCACCAGCAGCGGCCCGATCGTGCCCGAGATGAACTGGAAGATCGTGAACGCGAGCACCGCCGAGGTGATCGTCACGCCCATGCTCCAGCCGGCCTTGAGGCCGATGTACACGTTGGAGCACGCCATGATCATGCCGAGGAGCATGCCCATGATCACCGCGCGGGCGGTGAGCTGCTTCATCCGGTCGCCCTGGTAGACGTGCTCGAACCAGTGGCGCTCGATCTCCTCGGGTGTGCGGGTTTCCTCGGTCTCGGGGACGGCGGCGGAAGTGGCCAAGGGTCGGTCCTCGCGGGGATGCGAAAGTTTCCGAGCTCGTGAGAGAAGCCGTGAGAGGTTGCCGACCGTTGGCCCCGGGCGCAAGCGCGAAGTGCCGCCGGCACGTCGTCCGGCGGTACTTCGCGGCGGCTCGGGTGACGAGCGCGCGTCCCCTCGCTCGCGGGCCGCGGGCCGCGGACCGCCCGCGTCAGCGCTCGGGCAGTTCCTTCCGCCAGCCTTCGGCGGTGCGGCGGCGCCCGCCCGCGGGCGCCTTCGCGAGGTACGCGTCGATCGCCTCGGCCGCGGCGTTGCGGTTCGCGCTGCCGCGCGCGAGCCGCCACGCGTTCGTGCGCGCCTCGGCGGCGCGGTAGCGCGCCTCCTCGCCGGCGGCCTCGGTGCGCGCGCTCGCGGCGGCGGCCGTCCACAGCGCGCCGGCGCGCGACCACGC
>CAZIXL010000655.1:0-2322 GCA_964542885.1 uncultured bacterium | reverse complement strand
GAGGCGAGCGCGGCCAGCGCGGCGGGCGCGGCGCGCGCGCTCGCGACCGAGCGGCGCGGGCCCGCGGCCTCGTCCGCGGCGGCGAGCCGCTGCCAGAGCGCGGGGACGCCGCTGCCCTCGGTGCGCTGCGCGGGCGCGCCGAGCGCTTCGCGCGCGAAGCGCTCGCACGCCTCGATCCAGGCGCCATCGTCCTCCCAGCCGAGCACGACCGTGAACGGGGCGCCGCTCGCGAACGTGCCCAGCCCCGCCGCGGCCTCGCGGCCGATCACGCTGAGCACGGCGGGCTCGCGGCGCGGGAAGCCCGCCCAGCGCGCGGGGTCGGCGAGCGCGGCGGCGTCGCAACCGAACACGAAGCCGACACGCGCCGGCGCGTGCGGCACCAGCTTGAGGCTGGTCTCGAGCAGCACCGCGAGCCCGCCGCGCGAGCCGGCGAGCAGCCGGTGCACCGCGTGGCCCGCGACGTTCTTCACCACGCGCCCGCCGCTCTTCGCGAGCACGCCGTCGCCGGTCACGAAGCGTGCGCCCAGGATGCGGTCGCGCGGCGCGCCGAAGCGCAGGCGGCGCGGGCCGCCCGCGTTCGCGGCCAGCACGCCGCCCAGCGTCGCACGCGCGGCGTGCGCGCCCTCGACCGGCAGTTCCTGCCCGTGCGCCGCGAGCGTCGCCCGCAGCGCGCCCACCGTGATGCCGCACTCGGCGGACACCGTGAAGTCGTCGGGGTCGTACACGGTCACGCGGTCCAGGCCCGTCAGGTCGAGCGCCACGTCGTAGCGCGGCGGCGCGCCCTCGCCGGCGAGCGCCACGCCGCCGCCCCCCGGCACGAGCGCGAGCCGGTCGGCCGCGCACGCGCGCACGATCGCGGCGGCCTCCCCGGCGGTCGCGGGCTTCGCCGCGAAAGAAGGCGCAACGCCGCCGAGCGCGTAGCGCGCGGGATCGAGCGACGCCTCGCGGGCGAAGGCCGCCGGACCGCCGCTCACGTCCACGGTCCTTCCGCGCCGGGCGCGGCCGCGGTGAGCGGCCCGGGCGGCGGCGCGTACGCGTGTGCGGCGTCGCCCGCGCGCGGCAGCACCTTGCCGGGGTTCAGGACCTGGCCGGGATCGAACGCGGCGCGCACCCGCTCCATGATCGCCAGGTCCTCGGGCGCGAACATCTCGGCCATCATCGAGCGCTTCTCGATGCCGATGCCGTGCTCGCCCGAGATCGTGCCGCCCAGGCGGATGCACTCGCGCAGGATCGCCTGCGCCACCGCGAGTGCGTCGGCCTGCTGCTTCGGCGAGTGCGCGTCGAACATGACGTTGGGGTGCAGGTTGCCGTCGCCCGCGTGGAACACGTTGCCGACGCGCAGGCCGGCCTCGCCCGCGAGCCGGTAGGTGGAGGCCAGCGCCTCGGCCACGCGCGTGCGCGGCACGACGCCGTCCATCACGTAGAAGCCCGTGGCCGCGCGCCCGAACGCCCCGAACGCCGACTTGCGGCCCTTCCAGAGCTGCGCGCGCTCGTCGGCGTCCTTCGCCACGCGCACCGAGCGCGCGTGGTGCGCCTTCGCGATCTCGAGGATGCGCGGCACCTGCGACTCGAGCGCGACCGCGGGGCCGTCCAGCTCGATCAGCAGCAGCGCCTCGGCGTCGGTGGGCAGGCCCATCCGCACCCATGCCTCGACCACGCGCGTGGTCTCGCGGTCCATGATCTCGAGCGCCGCGGGCACGATGCCGGCCGCGATGACGCGCGAGACCGTCTCGCCCGCGTCGGCGATGCGCGCGAAGTCGAACAGCATCGTCTTCACGCCCTCGGGAACGGGCGAGAGGCGCACGCAGACCTCGGTGACGATCGCGCAGGTGCCCTCGCTCCCCACGACCACGCTCGCCAGGTCGAAGCCGGGAAAGTCGCAACCCTCGCCGCCCAGCGTCACGGCGTTGCCGTCGGCCAGCACCACGGTCATGCCGAGCACGTGGTTGTACGTGACGCCGTACTTCAGGCAGTGCGGGCCGCCCGCATTGGTCGAGACGTTGCCGCCGATCGTGCTCACCTGCTGCGACGACGGGTCGGGCGCGAAGTAGAGCCCCTGCGGCGCCAGCTGCTGCGAGAGCGACAGGTTGACGACGCCCGGGTGCACCCACGCGAACAGGCGCGCCTCGTCCACGCGCAGCACGCGGTGCATGCGGTTGAGCGACAGCGACACGCCGCCGCGCTCGCACGTGGCCCCGCCCGCGAGGCCGGTGCCCGCGCCGCGCGGCACCACGGGCAGGCCGTGGGCGCGCGCCCAGCGCACGACCGCGCACACCTCGTCGGTCGAGCGCGGCAGCGCCACGACCTCGGGGCGGGCCCGGT
>CAZIXL010000654.1:0-2322 GCA_964542885.1 uncultured bacterium | reverse complement strand
CGAGCCCGGGCACGCGAAGCGGCCGGCGGGATCGCTCCCGCCGGCCGCGCCACGTGCGCCGGTGGCGTCAATCCAGCCGCGCACCCCGCGTGACGAGCGAGCGACCGCCGCGGCTCAACCGGGCGAACACGATGCCATGCCGCAGCCCGCCGAGTTCGGGAAGCGCGACCCGGTGCACGCCGGCGCCCAGGCCGCCGACCTCGCGGCTGGCGAGGCGGCGCCCGGAGGCGTCGAACACCTCGAGCATCGCGCGTGCGTCGTCGGGCAGCGCGAACTCGAGCACGGCGTCACCGGCGAACGGATTCCGGGTGAACCCGCGCAGCGCGAACGCCAGCGTCGGCACCACCACGCGCGCTTCGCTCCCGGCGAGGGGTCCGTCGTTCCCGACCAGCCGGTACGCGTAGCTCGCCGCGGGGGTGACGTCGCCATCTTCGAAGGTCCAGCCGTCCGCGCCTTCGCGCACCGCCATCCCCAGCTGCCGCCACGACGCGCCGTCCGAACTGCGCTCGACGGCGCAGGTCCCGGCGTCCCCGGCCGAGCGCCAGACCAGCCGGACCCGATCCGCCGAGGCGTCGACGCTCACGAGCGACATCGCGACCGGCACGGGCGCGTCGTCGGCGAGGAGCTGGACGTAGATCGCGTTCGAGTCGGCACCGGCGTCCGTCCACGCGACCAAGGCGCGCTCGGCACCCACCGACACGAGCTGCATCGGCTGCCTGGCGAGCGACGAGAGCAGCGCTCCGGCGGGCCACCAGCCCGGCGCCGATTGCCCGTCGCTCCGCACGTGTTCGGCCCGCAGGACGCCCGCGGTCGGATCCTCCAGCCACGCCTGGAAGAACCCGCCGGCGCCGTCGGGCGCGCGCTTTCCGTCCCGCAGCAGCGGCATGTTCGGGCCCGGCCAGAGAACGGTCGGCGGATTCGCCGCGAAGGAGACCCGCTGCAGCCGGTCCCCGGCGGGATCGGGAACGCGCACGAAAGCCCCTTCGGCGCCGTCCTCGAAGACGGGCTGGCCGGTCAGGGCGATGCCCTGCGCGGGCCAACCCGCGGCAGGGGTCAGTCCCGGGAACAGGTAGCGCACGACCCGGTACTGGCTCGAGTCCGCCGGCGTCGCCAGGCGCCACCAGCCCAGCATGTCGCCGGCCGGGGCGAGCGAGGTGACGCCGATCTCGAGGGCGCGTCCCACGTACAGCCTCGAGTGGGCGCCCGAGCCGGGCCACTGGTAAAGCAGCGCGTTGTACGGGTCGGCGATCGCCGAGGCGAGCCCCGATCCGGCGCGACAGACGCTGCTGATGGCCAGCGGGCCCGTCATCAGGTCGCCGAGGTATCCCACCGTCGCCGCCACGCTCGGGTCCAGCCTGAACCCGCGTGTGCCGTAGTAGGTGTCCCCCGTGTCGTAGCGATCCGCGTATTCGTACGCGATGAACCCCTGACCGGAGGCGCCCGCGAACGCACGCCAGTTCTTCTCGTAGAGGACACTCGGGCCGCTGAATCCCCCGTAGGAGTAGACCCCCAGCGGCCAGCCCGCGAAGATGGTGCCGTCGGCGGCGAGCCTCCAGGCGTAGTGCGTGTACGAGTAGCCGAAGGTGCCCCAATCGAAGACTCGCCCGCGACACATCACGTAGAGGCCGCCCATGCCGTCGTCAGTCGCGATCTCCGGCACGTTCTGGTCGCCCGGTGCGGCGAGCGCGACCCCGCGGGTGGGCCAGCCCGCAGCCGGCGCTCCGGACCCATCGATGCGCAGGACGCGCATGGAGTCCCCCGCCATGCGGCCAGTCCACGCCACGAACGCCCCGCCGGAACCGTCCGGAACGGTCGAAATCAGCCACGCATTTCCCACCACCCGCACGCCGGCGAGCGGCCAGTCGGCGCGAGCGGTCGAAACGAACATCACTGCGGCCGCGCAGGCCGCGAGCACCACCACGCGGGTCGAACGGAGTCTCAGCACGCTGCCTCCCCTCCTCGTCCGCGGGACGTCCCCGCGGCCGGATGGCCGCACGCCACGCTCGAACACGGGCGGCGGGTTTCACGAGCGGGAACCACGGGATGTCCACGGTGATCGTCGCGGAGAGTCGGGCGAGCGACGACTTCGGGGGGTTCGGGGCAGCGTGGCGCCACGGAGTGCTCCTGACGGGCCGCGTGATGCGCTCCGGAAATGGGGGCCCGCGGCTCGTATCAAATCGTACCCACTCGACGGCTCCCCTCGCTACTTCTCCTTTGGAACCACTCGAAGACGGGCTTCCCGTCGGCCCGCGTTCGGGCATGCGAAACGGCCGGCGGGATCGCTCCCGCCGGCCGCGCCACGTCACGACCTCGGGGGGACCG
>CAZIXL010000653.1:0-2327 GCA_964542885.1 uncultured bacterium | reverse complement strand
GCACGCGCTGCCCGTCGAGGTGGAGCCCGGGGCGCACCTCGAACGCCGAGGCCTTCTGGAAGTCGATGGACTCCGAGAGCCCGGCGCGCCCGGCGTTGCCGGCCGCCGCCGCCAGCGCCGGCTCGCTCGTGTCCACGGCGAGCACGCTCGTCGCGCCGCCGCGCGCCATGTGCAGCGACCACTCGCCCTGGTAGCAGAAGCAGTCGAGCGCGCGCCGGCCCCGGGCGCGCCGCTCCGCACGCCGCCGGTTCTCGCGCTGGTCGAGGAACAGCCCCGTCTTCTGCCCGCCGAGCAGGTCCACGTCGAGGGCGAAGCCGCCGACTTCGACTCGCACGCGCTCCGGGACCTCGCCCCACCACGCCTCGCGCCGGCGCCCGAGGCCCTCGAGCGCGCGCAGCGGCGTCTCGCCGACGAGCACCGCGCCGCGCGGCGCGAACACGCGCTCGAGCGCGGCACGCACCTCGTCGAGCCGGCGTTCCATGCCGAGCGTCAGGACCTGCACGGCCAGCCAATCCCCGTAGCGGTCCACGACCAGCCCCGGCAGCTGGTCGGACTCGCCGTACACCAGGCGCATCGCCGCCTCGCCCGGGTACGCGGCCTCGCGCAGCCTGCGCGCGCGCTCGAAGCGGCGCACGAAGAAGTCCTCGTCGATCGCGTCGCGTCGGCGCGTCAGCAACCGCGCGCAGATCAGGCTGTGCCGGTTCACGTACGCGACGCCCAGGAAGGCCCCGCGCACGTCGGTCACGTCGACGAGCCCGCCGTCCTCGACCGCCCCTTCCCAACCGCCCACTTCGTTGCTGAAGACCCACGGGTGCCCGCCGCGAACGCGGCGATCCTCCCCGCGCTTGAGCACGAGGCGGGCCTGGCCGCGCGAGGCGGAGGTGACGGCGTCGGGCGACATGCGGCTCCTCGGTGGGGACGCGCCGGCCCCGGCCGATTCCTCGGCCGGGGCCGGCACGATGGGGGAAGTCAGGCGGTCCGGGTCGCCGGACGGCCGACGCGGCGGCGCTGCGCGCGCACCGCGCCCGTGGCGCTGCCCAGGTCCTTCGGGAACTCGGTGCCGCGGTCGAGCACGCGGCATTCCGCGTGGTCCATCCCGAACGTGGACTTGAGGTACTCCACGGCGAACTCGGTGTCGAACGGCTTGACCGAGAAGACGTCCACGCTGGCGTAGTTCTTCTCGGGGAACGTGTGGATGCTCACGTGGCTCTCGGCGATCAGGACGAAACCGGAGAGCCCCCAGTCTTCGGGCTTGAGCCCGCTGTACTTGAAGACGTACGGCGGCATGATCTTGGTCATCCCGATGCGGGCGGGCAGCTCCTCGAGGACCCGGTAGATCAGGTTCAGGTCCGTCAGGCGCTCCTTGTCGCAGCCGTAGCCGTCGAGCAGCAGGTGGGGCCCGTAGCCGGTCACGACGCGCGTCCTTCCCGCTTCGCCCCGACCGCGGGATCCGGGCCTGGGCACGCGCGTGCGTGCGACCCGGCGTCCCGGCCGGCCGGAAGGCGATCACTCATCGTCTTCCACGAGCTCGTCGAAGTCGTCGTCGTCCTCTTCGTACGATTCGTCTTCGTCGAAGTCCTCGTCGAAGTCGGAGTCTTCCTCGTCGAACTCGTCCTCGAGATCGTCCTCGTAGAGTTCGGTGTCGTCCCCTTCGAGCTCCTCTTCGTATCCTTCGGAGTCCTCGTCGAAGACGTCTTCGAACCCGCCGTCTTCGCCTTTCTTGCGCTTCATGTCTCCCCTCGCCTGGGTCCGGTCCAGTGTCGTGCTTCGCGCAATCCAAGAGACGCCAACGCACGCGGAGACAGATGATTCGCCTTCCGCGCACGCGCTTTCCTCAAAGGCACGCGCAGTATACGAACGGCCCCCGGGTGGTCAACGGAAAAGGCGCTCTCCCGAAGGCGGAAGCGACGCCTCCATCTTCGTGGCGCGCCACATCTTGCGCGGAACCCGTCGATGAGGTGGTCCCGCGGCCCGCGTGCGCATTGGCCATGCTCCGGCTCGAGCGGGCGCGCCCGCTCGGGCGCACCGGGTGCCGGGCTTCCGCGCCGGCGGAAGTGATGGCGGGGTTGACGGGACTCGAACCCGCGACCTCCTGCGTGACAGGCAGGCGTTCTAACCAACTGAACTACAACCCCGCATCCGATCGACGTGAGCGAACCCACACCGACCAAGGGCGCGGAAAGTAACCGCGACGCGGTTCCGTGTCAAAGCCTCCCTTGGGCGCACTCGCGGTGCTCGACGGCGCCGCGGGGTCGCGCCGGGGGCCGTCTGGGCCGCCCGGCTCAGTAGAGCTTCTTCGACTCCGTGCCCGCGTAGTAGTGCGCGAG
>CAZIXL010000652.1:0-2345 GCA_964542885.1 uncultured bacterium | reverse complement strand
AGAAGAGCCACTGCTCGAACTCGACCCCGCGCACCTCGCGGGCGAGCTCGCGCCGCGCGCGGTCGAGGGCCTCGGCCTCGCGCCCGACGAGCGCCGCGTCCCAGGTGTGCCACGCCGCGCCGCCGTTCGCGTTCTTGAGGGCCATGAACAGGGCGAAGTCCGGCAGCCACGCGGACTGGGCCGCGCGGAAGGCCTCGAAGCCGGCCGCCTGGTCCGCCGACGCCTTCTTCTCGAACGCACCGAACGCGCGGGCGAGCGCCGGGCGCTTGAAGTCGATCACCGCGCCGAAGTCGACCTCACGCTCGGGGAACGACGGCGCCTTCGCGAGGTCGGCGTCCGAGACGAGCCCCTGCGCGCGCAGGAGGTCCAGGCTGACGAGCAGCGGATTCCCGGCGAAGGCCGAGAAGCACTGGTAGGGCGAGTCGCCGTAGCCCGTCGGCCCGAGCGGCAGCACCTGCCAGAGCGACTGCCCGGCGGCGGCCAGCCAGTCCACGAAACGGTGCGCCTCGGGCCCGGCGTCGCCGATGCCGAACGGCCCGGCCAGGGAGGACGGATGGAGGAGGACGCCGCTCGAACGGGGAAAGCGCATCGGGAGCCTCGCGGAAGGGGTGACGTTCGCCGCATCTTGTGGGGAACGGGCGCCGCGCTCAAGCGGACGGCGCCGGCGTGCGCTAGGGTGCGCGGCGCGCCGCGCCGTCGCGCGGCCCCGGAGGAACCCCATGCGCAGCCGCCTCGCCCTCGTCGCCGTCGTCGCCACGCTCCTGTCGTTCGCGCCGTCCGGGACCGCGCGCGCGGCCGAGCCCGCGGGCGCCTTCGTGCTCACCGCCGGCCGCGACACGCTCGCGATCGAACGCTTCGAGCGCTCGGGCGGCGGCCTGCACGGCACCCTGCTCTTCCGCCTCACCGGCACGCGCGTCACCTGGCGCACGTTCGAGGACGCCGGCGGACACGTGGCGCGCTTCGAGGCGGAGTTCGCCCGCGCCGCCGACGCCCCCGGCGCGCCGCCGAAGCAGACCGCCGTCGTCGAGTTCCGCGGCGACAGCGCGCTCGCCGACGTGTCGCCGGGCGGGCTCCAGCGCCTGGGCACCCGGCCGGGCGCGCGGCCGTTCGTGAACCCGTCGGTCGCGCTCGTCGCCGACTTCGCCGTGCACGCGATGCCCGCGCCGGGCGCGAGCGCGTCCGGGGCGTTGTTCCTGCTGGCCGGCGGCGGCACCGTGACAGCCGACGTCACGCGCCCGGCCGCCGACAGCGTCGTCGTCGCGTTCGGCGGCATCTCGTTCTGCTTCCGGCTCGACGCCGCGGGCGACGTGGTGGGCGGCCGCGTGCCCGAGCAGAACCTGGCGATCACGCGCGTGGACGCGCTGCCGCCCGGCCTGCTCGCGCTGCCGCTGCCCGACTACGGCGCGCCGGCCGGCGCGCCGTACACGGCCGAGGAGGTGAGCGTGCCGACGCGCGGCGGCTTCACGCTCGCGGGGACGCTCACGCGGCCGGTGCGCTCGGTCCCGGTGCCGTGCGTCGTCACGATCACGGGCTCGGGCCAGCAGGACCGCGACGAGGCGATCGGGCTCGTGCACGGCTACCGGCCGTTCCGCGAGATCGCCGACGCGCTCGGGCGCCGCGGCATCGCGGTGCTGCGGCTCGACGACCGCGGCGTCGGCGGCTCGGGCGGGCCCGTGCGCGACGCGACGACGGAGGATTTCGCGCACGACGTCGAGGACGCGCTCGCCTGGCTGCGCGCGCGCCCCGACATCGACGGCGCCCGGCTCGCGCTGCTCGGACACAGCGAGGGCGGGCTCATCGCGCCGATGGTCGCGGCGGCGGACCCGCACCTGCGCGGCATCGTGCTCATGGCCGCTCCCGCGTGGACGGGGCGCCGCGTGCTCGCGTACCAGCAGGCGTACGCGATCGATCGCCACGTGGCCGAGGCGCGCCGGGACTCGGTGCGCCGCGCGGCCGCGGCCGACGTCGACAGCCTCGCCGCGCGCGACGCCTGGATGCGCTTCTTCGCCGACTACGACCCGCTGCCGGTGCTGCGCCGGGTGCGCGTGCCGGTGCTGGTCCTGCAGGGTGCGACCGACCGGCAGGTGCCCTCGGAGCAGGCCGACACGCTCGCCGACGCGCTGCGGCGCGCGGGCAACCGCGACGTGACCGTGCGCGTGTTCGCGGACCGCGACCACCTCTTCCTGCCCGATCCCGAGGGCGACCCGGCGGGGTACGCGCACCTCGAGCAGCGCGCGCTGGGGCCCGTGGTGCTGGACCCGCTCACGGAGTGGCTGGTGCGCCGGCTCCGGAAGTAGCGCCGCGCGCGGCGTACGCGCGCGGCGCCCGCGCCGGCGTCAGCCGCG
>CAZIXL010000651.1:0-2346 GCA_964542885.1 uncultured bacterium | reverse complement strand
TCCCGAACGCCATGCCCGAGACCCGAGCCGACCGACCCATGCCCGCCGCCCGCCGCGGGGGAAGCCCCCACCCGGAACCCTCGACCCGGATCCAGTTCCTGCCGGGGGTCGGGCCGGCGCGCGCCCTGGCCTTCGAGCGGCTGGGGCTGGTCACGCTCGAGCACCTCGTGCGCCACTACCCGCGGGACTGGCTGGACGCGAGCCGTTTCACATCGGTCAAGGACCTGGCGCCCGGGCAGCTCATGACCGTGGTGGGCCAGGTGAAGCAGGCCGCCGCGCTGCGCACTCGCGGGGGACGCGGCGATTTCGTGGCCGCGGTCGCCGACGGCACGGGCACGCTGTCCTGCTATTTCTTCGGCCAGTCGTTCCTCGCGCGCACCCTGCGCCCGGGGACGACGGTGGTCGTGAGCGGCGAACTGGACCCGCTCGACCGCCGCATGCTGAACCCGATGTTCGAGGTCGTGCAGGAAGACCTCGACTCGCTGCTGCACGCGGGCCGGCTCGTGCCCGTGCACGGCCTCACGCGCGGCCTCACCGGGCACGCCCTGCGCACGGCCGTGCGCAGGGCGCTCGACGCCGTGGCCGACCTCGTGCCCGACCCCGTGCCCGCCGAGGTCGCGGCCGCGCACGGCCTCTCGCCGCTCGGCGACGCGCTGCGTGCCATCCACTTTCCCGACGACGCCGCGGCGCTCGAGGCCGCGCGGCGCCGGCTCGCGTTCGAGGAGCTGTTCCAGCTCCAGATGGTGATGGAGCTGCGCCGCCGCGTGCTCTCGGAGGAGGGCCGCGGGCTCGCGATGGCGGCGAGCGGCGCGCTCGCTCGGCGAGTGGAAGCCGCGCTGCCGTTCACGCTCACCGCCGACCAGCGCGCGGCCGTCGCCGACGTGGCGCGCGACCTCGCGCGCACCCGGCCCATGCACCGGCTGGTCGTCGGCGACGTCGGCAGCGGCAAGACGGCGGTGGCGCTGCTCGCCGCCGCGCACGCGATCGAGGCCGGGCACCAGGTGGCGCTCATGGCGCCGACCGAGGTGCTCGCGCGCCAGCACGCCGTGAACCTGGGGCGCTTCACGCAGGGCACCGGCGTCGAGGTGGCCTCGCTCACCGGCTCGACGCCCGCCGCGGCCCGCCGGCTGCTCGCCGCCCGGCTGGCCGCGAACGAGCCGCTGCTCGTCGTGGGGACGCACGCGCTCATCCAGGACAGGGTCGAGATGCCGGCCCTGGGCCTCGCGATCGTCGACGAGCAGCACCGCTTCGGCGTGCGCCAGCGCGCGACGCTCGCGAAGAAGGGCGTGCTGCCGCACGTGCTCGTGCTGACCGCGACGCCCATCCCGCGCACGCTGCAGCTCGCCTCCTTCGGCGACCTCGACGTGAGCGTGCTCCGTGCGCGCCCCGCCGGGCGCGGGCGGCTGCTCACGCGCGTCACGAACGAGGGCAAGCTGCCGCAGGTGATCGAGTTCATGGCCCGCGAGCTGGCCGCCGGCCGGCAGGCGTTCGTGGTGGTGCCCGCGATCGAGGAGGGCCTGCGCGCCGAGGTGAAGGCCGCCCAGACCGAGGTCGAGCGCCTGCGCGCGCAGCCGTTGCTCGCCCCGTACCGCGTGGGCCTGCTGCACGGCCGGCTCAAGCCCGACGAGAAACTGGCCGTGATGAAGGCGTTCCAGGACCGCGAGCTGCACGTGCTGGTCGCCACGACGGTCGTGGAGGTGGGCGTCGACGTCCCGAACGCGACCCTCATGGTGGTGCTCAACGCCGACCGCTTCGGGCTCGCGCAGCTCCACCAGCTCCGCGGCCGCGTCGGCCGCGGCGAGCACCGCTCGGTGTGCGTGTTCGTGGGCGGCGGCACGCTGGCGGCGAGCGCCCAGCAGCGCCTCATGGTCATGGCGCGCACCGACGACGGCTTCGAGCTGGCCGAGGAGGACCTCAGGCTGCGCGGTCCCGGCGAGCTGTGGGGCACGCGCCAGTCCGGCCTGCCGCGGCTCAAGCTGGCGAATCTCTGGCGCGACGAGCCGCTGCTGCTCGAGGCCCGCGACGCGGCCCGCCGGCTGGTCGCCGCCGACGCGCAGCTCCAGCTCCCGGGCCACGAGATCCTGCGCAACGCCCTGCTCACCCACTACCGCGAGCCGCTCGAGCTGGCGCTCGCGGGGTAGGGGATCGGGACGGGGCGCGTGGCTCAACGGTAGAGCTGTTTCAGCATGCCCCCCGTGCTGCGCCGCGCCGGCACCACCGCGCAGTCGGCGCAGAAGCCCGGCGACTTCGTGACGTGCGTCAGGTCGTAGGCGGGGCCGACGTACCGGACCCCGTAGCGACCCTGCGGGCAGAGCGTGTACGCGCAGTCCCAGCGGCAGTCGTACG
>CAZIXL010000650.1:0-2365 GCA_964542885.1 uncultured bacterium | reverse complement strand
CACCCAGCGCCACTCTAAAAACTCATCGTTGGGCTGCACGTCGGTGGTGTCGACGATGTCGGCGTAACAGTACTTGTGCAGCGCGACGTCGACGGGGGCCGCGCCGGCCGAGTCGAGGCGCGCCGCGAACTCGTCGGTCTTCAGCCCCGGCTCGCCGTTGCGCCCGACGTAGGTGTGCGTGAAACCGGCGCCGCCCTCGCCGGGCCCGCCCTCGGCGACGCGCAGCCCGAGCCGCGGGTCGCTCGCGGCGAGCGCCGTGACGCCTTCCATGATGTTGCCGCCCACCGACTGGTGGCCGAACCAGATCTTCCGCTCACGGAGGCGTGCCCAGGCCGAGTCGGGCACTTCGCGATACGCCGCCATGTCCACGTTCTCCTGTCCGACGGGCCGGCTCCCGCAGCCCGCCGCGAGCACCGTCGCGGCGATCGCGAGGGCGAGGGCGGTCCACCGGGCGTGCCCGGACGATCCGTGCTTGGGTCGGTGCAGCATCATCGAGTTCCCCCGCGGCCGGCAGGTGGTCGCCCCTCGGGGCGGGAGGGCGTCACGACGCGGAGCGCTTGCGCTCCACGAACGCCGCGATGCGATCGATCGAGTCGAGGTTCTCGGGCACGATCTCGTCGTCCTCGACGGCGACGGCGAACGTGCTCTCGAGGAAGCCCATGATCTCGAGCACGCCCGTCGAGTCGACGATGCCCAGCTCGAGCAGCGAGGCGGAGTCCGTCAGGCTCGCGGCGTCCTGAACGAAGAAGTTGCTCGTCACGAATTCCCGAACGCGCTGTTTCGTGTCCATGGGTTCCGTCATTGGAGTTCGGTTTTCTTGACCTTGCCGCCGCTCGTGCGGGGCAGGTCGTGAACGAAGACCACGTGCTTCGGCACCATGAAGGACTCGAGCCGCTTCTCGCACTCGAGCTTCACCTGCTTCTCGGTGAGCGTGGCGCCCTCGGCCAGCACGAGGAACGCCTTGACCGCCTGCCCCAGCACGTCGTCGGGGACGCCGATGACGGCCGCCTCGCGCACCCCGGCGATCTCGGCGAGCGCGTTCTCGACCTCGCGGGGCGACACCTTCTCCCCGCGACTCTTGATGATGTCGTCCATCCGGCTGACGAAGTACAGGTACCCTTCCTCGTCCATCCGGCACAAGTCGCCCGTGTAGAGCACGCGCTCGCCCGGGATGGGGCCCTCGCGCAGCTTCGCGGCCGTCAGCTCGGGGCGCTCCCAGTAGCCGCGCATGACGTGCGCGCCGCGCACGACCAGCTCGCCCACGTGCTGGGGCGCCGCGCGCTCGCCGTGCTCGTCGACGATCCAGAACTCGGTGTTCGGGATCGGGACGCCGATGCTGCCGGGCTTGCGGTCGATGTCCTCGGGCGGCAGGTACGAGATGCGCGCGCACTCGGTCTGGCCGTACATCGAGAAGATGCGCAGTTTCGGGAACAGCGTGCGCAGGCGGAGCAGGTGCGGCACGGGGAGCGCGGCCGCGGCGTTCGTGACGTAGCGCAGGTGCGAGAGGTCGTACTCCTCGAGCTTCTTGAACTGGAGGAGGACCGCGAAGATCATCGGCACGCCCGCGAACCCCGTGACGTGCTCGTCGGCCAACTGGCGCAGCACCTGGGCCGGGAACGCGAACGAGCGCTCGAGGACCAGCCGGCCGCCACCGCGGAGGGTGACGATCATCTGGTAGACGCCGTACGTGAGCGCGAGCGGCAGCACGCCGAGCACGACGTCGTCCGGGCCGTGCTCGAGGTAGGTCGCGATCGCCGCCGACGCCGCCAGCATGTTGCGGTGCGTGAGCATGATCGCCTTGGGCTCGCCCGTGGTGCCCGACGAGTAGATGATCGACGCGAGGTCGAAGTCGATGGCGAGCCGCGCGGGCGGGTGGTCGCGGCCGTCCAGCAGCGCTTCCTCCCAGCGCACGTACCCGCGCAGCGCCGCCGCCCGTTCCTCGTCGAGCGGACCCGAGACGATCGACGTCGTGATCCACGGCGAGCGCGCGACGGCCTCGACGAACGTCGGCGCGTGGCGCACGTCGCTCACGATCGCGGTCGCGCGGCAATCCTCGAGCAGGCGCGCCAGCTTGTCGGTGCGCACCTGCGAGTTGAGCACGCACACCACCGCGTTCGCCTTGAGGATCGCCCAGTACGCCACGACCGCCTGCACCGAGTTGTCCGCGAACACCACGACGCGGTCGCCACGGGCCACGCCGTGGCGGACGAGCGTGTTCGCCACCGCGTTCGCGCGCGCGTCGAGTTCGCGGTAGGTGAGCCGTTCGCCGTCGCACACGAGCGCGACCTTGTCCGGCTGGCGGTCGGCCCAGGCGGCGAGGTCGTCGTGGAGCAGGGGCGCGCCGGCCGAGGCGCGGCGCGGGTGG
>CAZIXL010000649.1:0-2366 GCA_964542885.1 uncultured bacterium | reverse complement strand
AGCAGTTCATCGACGGGCTCGACGCCGCCTGGAGCGGCGCGCTGCCCGCGACCGTGGTGTACGACGCGCGCGGCCGCAAGGTCGCGTTCTGGGAGGGGGCCGCGGACTCGGCGCGCTTCGAAGCGGCGATCGGGAAGGCGCTCGGGTCCTCCGTCACCGAAGGAGCGATTCCATGATTCGCAACGTTCGCATCGCAGCGGCTCCCGTCCTGATGCTCGCCCTCTCGCTCGCCCTGCCCGCGGCCGCGCGCGCGGCCGACGCCGCCGCGGCGCCCGAGGCGCTCGCGATCGGCGCGCCGCCGCCGATGGCCGAAGTGGGCATGAAGAACGTGGACGGCCGCGAGCTGTCGATCTCGAAGGCCGCGGGCAAGAAGGGCACGCTCGTGCTGTTCATCTGCAACCACTGCCCGTGGGTCAAGCTCTGGCAGTCGCGCATCGCCGACGTGGGCAACGCCGCGATGCGCAACGGCATCGGCGTCGTGGCGATCAACGGCAACGACCCCGCCGCGTATCCCGAGGACGAGTTCGACGTCATGGTGAAGCGTGCGAAGGAGGTCGGCTACCGGTTCCCGTACGTCGTGGACGCCACGTCCGACGTGGCCCGCGCGTTCGGCGCCTCGCACACGCCCGAGGCGTTCCTGTTCGACGCCGAGGGCCGGCTGGTCTACCACGGCGCGGTCGACGACAACGCACGCGAGCCCGGGCAGGTGAAGTCGCGCTGGCTCGCCGACGCGGTCGCCGCCGTCGCGTCGGGCAAGCCCGTGCCGGTCGCCGAGACCAAGGCGCTCGGCTGCTCGATCAAGTTCCGCGACAAGCAGGGCGAGTAACGGCGGCGCGGCGCGCGGCCGGCCCGGCGGGGCTCGCCGTGCGCCGCGCACGTCCGGTAGAGTCCCGCCCATGCCCTTCGAACTGCACGCACCCTACCCGCCCGCGGGCGACCAGCCGCAGGCCATCGACGAGCTCGTCGCCGGCCTGAAGGACGGCCAGCGCCACCAGACGCTGCTCGGCGTCACGGGCTCGGGCAAGACCTTCACGATCGCGAACGTGATCGCGCGCTGGGGCCGGCCGGCGCTGGTGATCTCGCACAACAAGACGCTGGCGGCGCAGCTCTACGGCGAGTTCAAGCAGTTCTTCCCGGACAACGCCGTGGGCTACTTCATCTCGTACTACGACTACTACCAGCCCGAGGCGTACGTCCCGGCCACGAACACGTACATCGCCAAGGACGCGAGCATCAACGACGACATCGACCGCCTGCGCCTGCAGGCCACCTCGATGCTGCTCGAGCGCGACGACGTGGTGATCGTGGCCAGCGTCTCGTGCATCTACGGCCTCGGCACGCCCGACGACTGGAAGGGCATGCGCATCGACCTGCGCGCGGGCGCGCCGCTGCGCCGCCGCGACCTGCTCGAGCAGCTCGTGGCGATCCAGTACACGCGCAACGACGTCGAGCTCTCGCGCGGCCAGTTCCGCGTGCGCGGCGACCTCGTCGAGGTGCGGCCGGCGTACGAGGACTACGCGATCCGGATCGAGCTGGAAGACGAGAGCGTCACGCGCATCCGCGCCGTGGACCCGGTGACGGGCAAGGGGCTGCGCCCCATGGACCGGCTCGCGCTCTACCCGGCCAAGCACTTCGTCACGCCCGAGCCGCGCCTGCACGCCGCGCTCGACGGCATCCGCGCCGAGATGCGCGAGCAGCTCGCGAAGTTCCGCGCCGAGGGCAAGCTGCTCGAGGCGCAGCGCCTGCAGCAGCGCACCGAGTACGACCTCGAGATGCTCGCGTCGGTCGGCTCGTGCCCGGGCGTCGAGAACTACTCACGCCACCTCTCGGGCCGAGCGCCGGGCGAGCGGCCCGGCTGCCTGCTCGACTACTTCCCGCGCAAGGACGACGGCTCGGCCGACTTCCTGCTCGTCGTGGACGAGTCGCACGTCACGGTGCCGCAGATCGGCGGCATGTTCGAGGGCGACCAGTCGCGCAAGCGCGTGCTCGTGGACTTCGGCTTCCGCCTGCCGAGCGCGCTCGACAACCGCCCGCTGCGCTTCGGCGAGTTCGAGACGCTCACCGGCCCGACGCTGTTCGTGTCGGCGACGCCGGCCGACTACGAGCTGCAGAAGACGAAGGGCGTCGTCGTGGAACAGATCATCCGGCCGACGGGGCTCGTGGACCCCGAGATCGTCATCAAGCCGATCGCCGGCCAGGTGGACGACCTGCTCGCCGAGATCCGCGCGCGCGTCGCGCGCAAGGAGCGCGTGCTCGTCACGACGCTCACGAAGCGCATGGCCGAGGACCTGACCGACTACCTCGCCGAGAGCGGCGTGCGCGTGCGCTACCTGCACAGCGACATCGACGCGCTCGAGCGCGTCGAG
>CAZIXL010000648.1:0-2371 GCA_964542885.1 uncultured bacterium | reverse complement strand
CTTCCACACGCCGCCCCCGGCCGAGCCGAAGTAGAAGGTGGAGGGCTCGCCGGGCACGCCGGTCACGGCCGTCGCCCAGCCCGCGCGGAAAGGCCCCACCTGCCGCCACGCGACGTCGGGCAGCGGCAGGTTCGCCGCGAACACGGCGGACGACGACAGGAGTGCGAGCGCGACCGGGCAGGCGATGGCGAGGTGGGACGGGCGACGTCGTGCGGGGCGCATCGCGGGCGATCTCCGGGTTCGGTTCGAGCGACGCGCGGGACCTTAGCGCACGTCGCGCTCGACGTCAGCGACGCGAAAATCGCACATCTCACGTTGTGCGCGCGTCCATCACGTCGCACAATGCGCGCGTGCCACCCCCTGCCACCCGACAAGGAGGTCCGGTCGCCGACGAGACCGGCAGCACTCCCGGCGAAGCGTCCCCCGCTTCGCGAGGACTGCTGCACGGCGTCTTCGAGCGCACCGCGCTCGCGCATCCCGACGGGATCGCGATCGACGTGCCGCCCGCTCGCGGGCGCGCGCGCGCGACGCTGACCTACGCCGCGGTCCGGGCGCAGGTGGCCGCGCTGGCCGCCCGGCTGGCACCGCACGTCCGCGGCGAATGCGTGGTGGCGATCGCGCTGCCGCGCGATGCGGCGGACGTGTACGTCGCGCAGCTGGCGGTGATGGCGGCCGGCGCCGCCTACACGTGCTTCGAGCCCGACCTGGCGGCCGAGCGGGCGCGGTACCTGCTCGAGGACTGCGCGGCCGCGGCGGTGGTGGTGCGCGAACGCGACCGTGCGCGCTTCGCGGGGCTTGGCGTGCCGCCGGCGCGCATCGTCGCCGTGGACGCACCGGTGGCGCACGGGAACGGCCACGCGAACGGCCACGCGGGCGGGCACGTGGCGACGCCGGCCTCGCTCGCCTACGTCATCTACACCTCGGGTACCTCGGGTCGCCCCAAGGGCGTGATGATCGAGCACCGCAACGTGGTCAACCTGGTCGAGTCCGACCGCCGCTACTTCGACCTCGGCCCGGGCGACCGGGTCGCGCAGAGTTCCTCGTGCGCGTACGACTCGTCGGTCGAGGAGATCTGGCTCGCGTTCGGCAGCGGCGCGACGCTGGTCGTGATGGACGACGAGACCGTCCGGCTGGGCCCCGACCTCGTGCCCTGGCTGCGCGCGGAGCGCGTGACGGTCTTCTGCCCGCCGCCGACGCTGCTGCGCATGACCGCGTGCGAGGACCCGGCGCGCGAGCTGCCGGACCTGCGGCTGCTCTACGTGGGCGGCGAGGAGCTGCCGCCCGACGTGGCCGCGCGCTGGGCGCCGGGCCGCCGGCTCGAGAACGGCTACGGACCCACCGAGTGCGCGGTCACGTGCGTGCGCACGCCCGTCCGCGCCGGCGCGCCGGTGACGATCGGCCGGCCGGTCGAGGGCAACCGCGCGTGGGTCGTGGACGAGAACCTCGAGGAAGTCCCTCCCGGCACGCCGGGCGAGCTGCTCGTGGGCGGCGCGGGCGTCGCGCGCGGCTACCTGAACCAGCCGGCGCTCACGGAGGACCGCTTCCTCGTCCATCCCCGCTTCGGCCGGGTCTATCGCACGGGTGACCTCGTGGTGCTGCGGGGGACCGGCGAGCTGGCCTACCTCGGGCGCGCCGACGCACAGGTCAAGATCCGCGGCCACCGGGTGGAGTTGAGCGCCATCGAGGCGCACCTCTGCGGCCTGGGCGGCGTACGCGCGGCGGCCTGCGCGCTCCAGGGCGAGGCGGGCGCGCGCGAGCTGTCCGCGTTCCTCGTGACCGACGGCGACGCCCCGGTCGAGATTGCGGCCGTCCGCGAACGGCTGCGCGGATCGCTGCCCGAGCACATGCAGCCGGTCCACTACGCGCTCGTCGAGTCGCTGCCCACGCGCGACGCGAGCGGCAAGCTCGACCGCTCGGCACTGCCCGACCTCGCGCAGATCGCGCGCGCGGCGCGCGCCGCGGCGCCGGCCACGACCGTCGACCCGCCGCGCACGCCGGCCGAATCGGCGGTCGCCCGGGCGTTCGCCGCGCACCTGCCGCACGCCGGCGCGATCGGCCGCGAGGCGGATTTCTTCCTCGCGCTGGGCGGCAACTCGCTGCTCGCGGCGCAGGTCGTCTCGACGCTGCGCCGCGATCCCGCGACCGCGGGGGTCACGGTGCGCGACGTGTACGAGGCCCGCACGGTGGCGGCGCTTGCCGAGCGCCTGGCCGAGCCGGCCGACGAACCCGAGCCGGCCGTGGCCGCCGCGCCGGCGCGCGCGGCGGGACCCGCCTCGCCGGGCGCGTTCGTCCAGCTCGCCTGGATCGCGGCCACCGCATCTCCGGCCTCTGCCCGCGCCGAGGCATGCGCCACAGCCGCCTCCAGCGTCCC
>CAZIXL010000647.1:0-2376 GCA_964542885.1 uncultured bacterium | reverse complement strand
CGTGCAACACGTACATCAAGTGGGCCGAGATCTGGGAGCGCATGTACGGCATGCCCGCGTACGTGCTCGACATCCCCGCCTCGCGCCAGGACGGGCAGCCGGTGGTGCCGGGCGCGCCGGGCTTCGAGCGCGACCGGCGCTACGTCGCCGAGCAGCTGCGCGAGCTGATCGGCGTGCTCGAGGGCGTGACGAAGAAGAAGTTCGACATCGACCGCCTGCGCGAGTCCATGCAGCACGCGAACGCGATGAGCGTCGGCTGGAAACGGGTGATCGAGCTGAACCGCAGCCGGCCGTCGCTCTTCAACGCCCTCTCGGACGGCACGATCTACCTGGGCGTGGCGAACGGGTTCCGCGGCACCGCCGAGGGCGCCCGCTATTTCGAGGACCTGGTCGAGGAGATGGAGTACAAGCGCGCGAACGGCATCGGGACGCTCGTGGACGAGCAGTTCCGGCTCGTGTTCGTGGGCGTGCCCTGCTACCCGATCTTCCGCCGCTTCACCGAGCTGTTCTCGGAGCACGGCGGCACGTTCGTGAACTCGACGTACCTGTGGTTCGCCTCCGGCGGGACCAACCTGGGATTCGAGTACGACCTGAAGGACCCGCTCGAGAGCCTGGCCGAGGGCGTGCTGGTGAGCGTGAGCGACGCCATGGACAGCATGTTCTTCCAGACGCGCGCGCTCACCTCGATCGTCGACGACTTCGCCGTGGACGGCGTCGTGTACCACCCGATCAAGAGCTGCCGCACCACCTCGACGGGCCTCGCCGACAACCGGCGCGCGCTGATGGAGGCGCGCGACGTGCCCAGCCTGTTCATCGAGTCCGACATGATGGACCGCCGCGTGGTGTCCGAGGCGCAGCTCAAGAACCGCATCGACGCCTTCTTCGAAGGCCTCCAGTCCCGCCGCCACCAGGCCGCGGCCGGCACCCGGTAGCGAGAGGAGCAGCGACATGGCTTACGCAGCGGGCGTGGACGTGGGCTCCACGCAGACCAAGGCGGTCGTGATCGACGAGCACGGCCGCATCGTCGGGCGCGCGCTCACGATGACCGGCGCGAACGTGACGCAGGCCGCCGAGGAGGCGTTCGGCGTCGCCCTGCAGGACGGCGACGTGCGCGAGGAGGAGGTCGAGTACGTCGTCGGCACGGGCTACGGCCGCTACAAGGTCACGTTCGGCAACACGCAGGTGACCGAGATCAGCTGCCACGGGCGCGGCGCCGTGCACATGTTCCCGGACACGCGCACCGTCGTGGACATGGGCGGGCAGGACACGAAGGCGATCCGCGTCTCGCCGCGCGGCGAGATCGTGGACTTCTGCATGAACGACAAGTGCGCCGCGGGCACGGGCCGCTTCCTGGGTGCGGCGTCGGCGGCGCTCGAGATCCCGCTCGACCAGCTGGGCCAGACGGCGCTGCGCGGCGAGCGGCCGGTGAAGATCTCGACCACCTGCACGGTCTTCGCCGAGTCCGAGGTGCTGAGCTGGCTCGGCAAGGGCAAGCGCATCGAGGACATCCTGCTCGGCGTGCACCAGAGCATCGCGGGCCGCTCGACGGGGCTGCTGTGGCGCGTCGGCATCGAGCCCGAGCTGACGTTCACGGGCGGCGTGGCGAAGAACGTCGCCATGATCGAGTCGCTCGAGAAGGCCGCGGGCTGCAAGGTGAACGTCAGCCCCGACTCGCACTTCATGGGCGCGCTGGGCGCCGCGCTGTTCGCGCTCGACCACATCCGCGCGAGCCGCGCCCCGGCGGCGCTGCGCCAGGGGACGCCGTCATGAGGATCACCGCCGGCATTGACGTGGGTTCGACCTACACCAAGGCGATCGTGGTGGACGAGTACGGCGCGCTGCTGGGCCGCGCGCTCGAGCCGACCGGCTTCCGGCTCACCGAGGTCGCCGGCCGCACGCTCGAGACGGCGCTGGGGCTCGCGAAGCGCCGGCGCGAGGACGTGGCCTACGTGGTCGCGACCGGCTTCGGCCGCCACCAGGCGACGTTCGCCGACATCCACGTGACCGACCTCACCGCCGCCGCGCGCGGCTGCGCGAAGCTGTTCCCGGGGACGCGCACGATTCTCGACGTGGGCGGCCAGACCATGAAGGCGACGCGCCTCACGCCCGAGGCGAAGGTCCATTCGTTCCGCCTCAACGACAAGTGCGCGGCGGGCACCGGCGCGTTCCTCGAGAAGACCGCGCGCTACATGGGCTTCTCGACCGAGGAGATCGGCCCGCTGGTCGAGACCTCGAAGGGCTCGACCAGCATCTCGGGCGTGTGCGCCGTGTTCGCCGAGTCCGAAGTGATCAACCACCTGTCGCAGGGCGTGGCGCCGGCCGACATCATGCACGGCGCGATCGTCTCGCTGGTCGGCCGCTCGGTGCAGCTCATGA
>CAZIXL010000646.1:0-2378 GCA_964542885.1 uncultured bacterium | reverse complement strand
CGAGATCGGCCTGGACCGGACGAACCCGGCGCGGCTGTACGGCGGCACGCAGGACAACGGCACCGTGCGCACGCTCACCGGCGGCCTGAGCGACTGGGCCGACATCTTCGGCGGGGACGGCTTCTACGTGAACGTGCATCCCGTGAACCCCGACACGCTGTACGCGGAGTCGCAGTACGGCTACCTGGGCCGCAGCACGGACGGCGGCGCGAACTTCTCGATCGTCGTGCCGGCGGGCTCCTCGGGCGACCGCGCGAACTGGTCGACGCCCGTGCGCCTCGATCCGGCGACGCCGAACGTCGTCTACTACGGCACGCAACGCGTGTGGCGCAGCGCGAACAGCGGCGCCACGTGGACGGCGGTGAGCGGCGACCTCACCGGCTGGGTGCCGGGCGCGGTGCTGGGCACGATCACGACGCTCGCCGTGTCGCCGGCCGACCACCACGTGCTGTGGGTGGGCACCGACGACGGCCGGGTGTGGCGCGGCGTCGAGAGCGGCGGGACGTTCGCGTGGACCAACGTCACGAAGGCGCCGCTGCCGCCGCGCTGGGTGACGCGCGTCGTGCCGCACCCGGCCGACCCGGCGAGCGCGTGGGTCACGTTCAGCGGCCTCAAGTGGCAGGACCGCGAGAGCCACGTGTTCGCCACGACGGACGCCGGCGGGACCTGGCAGGACATCGCGAGCAACCTGCCGCAGGTGCCGGTCAACGCGATGGCGGTGGACCCGGCGAACCCGAACCTGCTGTTCGTGGGCACGGACCTCGGCGCCTACTTCTCGACGAGCGGCGGCGCGATCTGGAACTACCTGAGCGCGGACCTGCCGCTCGTGACGGTGTACGACCTCGCGATCCACCCGACGGCGCGCTACCTCGCGATCGGCGGCTACGGGCGCAGCATGTGGAAGATGGACCTGGACGCGCTGGTCGCGGTCGGCCCGGCGGCGCCCGCCGCCGGCGTGGCCCTGGCCCCGAACGCGCCGAATCCGTTCCGGGGCAGGACCTCGATCGGTTTCACGCTTTCGCAAAATGGTCGCGTGCGGCTCGACGTGTTCGACGCCGCGGGCCGGCGGGTGCGAACGCTCGCCGACGGCGAACGGGCCGCCGGCCGGCAGGCCGTTGCCTGGGACGGCCGCGACGACGCGGGCCGCGCCCTGCCGGCGGGGCAGTATCGCTACCGGCTCCAGCTGCCCGACGGCACCTCCGCGGCGCGGGGGATGGTCCTGCTGCGGTGAGCGCGAGGCGGCCCCGCCCGCCTCGCGGCGACCGCCCCGACGGCGGTGGAACGGCCGCGAGGGGAGCGGGGTAGGAGCCGCCGGACACGCCCCGTTCCGCTGGACACGGCGGCGGCGGTGGCGGATAGTCCGACGCCGCTCCCCACGGACCTGGCCATTCCCGTCCGACTCGCGCAGCAAGGACGCCTGACGCGGGGCCAGAGACGAGGACCTTCCCGGCCACGATGGAGATCTCCCGAGTGCTCCTGAGCTGCCTCCGTTTCCTCCGGCGTGCCCTCGTGCTGGGCGCGGCCGTGTTCCTGCTTCCGACGTTCGCCACCGGATCGGCCAGCGCCCAGCAGACGGAGCCGGAAGGGCTCACGATCGGCCGCGTGCGTGTCGAGGGGAACCTCCAGACGGACAGCACGCGCATCCTGCGCACGTTCGAGGTCCTGCCGGGCCAGCGCTTCTCCCAGGACGCCGTGCGGCGCGGCTTCCGGAAGCTGATCGCCCTGGGCCTGTTCGACGACGTCAAGGTCAACCAGGACGTGCACGACGGGGTGATCGACCTGGTCGTCGTCGTGACCGAGCGCCCGCGCATCGCGGCCATCGCGTACAGCGGGAACAAGAAGCGCGAGGACACGGACCTCGAGAAGAAGACCTTCCTCAAGGCCGGCGACACGTACTCGCCTACGCAGGTCCGCACCCAGGTCGATTCGCTGCTCCAGTACTACCGCGACGAGGGCTTCGCGCGCGCCAAGGTGACCTCGAAGCTCGACACGCTGGCGGACCGCAACGCGGTCGACCTGACCTTCGTCGTGGACGAGGGCGTCAAGGTCCGCGTGAAGTCGATCGCGTTCGTGGGGCGCCAGGCGTTCCCGGCGAAGAAGCTGCGCAAGGTCATGAAGACCAAGCAGCACTGGTTCCTGGGCGGCGGCGACATCAAGGACGAGACCTTCGCCGAGGACCGCGAGAAGCTCGAGAAGTGGTACCACGACCACGGCTACCGGGACATGCGCGTACAGGACTTCGGGCTCGAGACCGGCGCCGAGCCGCGCGACCTCAAGCTGACGGTGACCCTCGACGAGGGCCGGCCGTACGAGCTGGGCGAGGTGAAGTGGGCCGGCAACAAGGTCGTCGGCACGCCCGCGCTCGAGAAGCTGTGGGA
>CAZIXL010000645.1:0-2379 GCA_964542885.1 uncultured bacterium | reverse complement strand
GCCCTCGCCGACGGGCGCGACCAGCCGCCACGCCCCCAGCACGGCGCCGGCGCCCGGGGCGGCGGCCTCCGGGCCCGGCGCGGCGAGCGGGCTGCCGGGGGAGTCGAGGAAGCCGGCCGAGGCGTCGTGGTGCGCGAGCAGCGAGCGCACCTCGGACTCGAGCGCCGCGTCGCCCGTGCACGCGCGGGCGAGGAACGCGTCACGCTCGCCGGCCGGCAGCGCCTGCGCCGCGTCGAAGACCTCGACGACCCGCGCCCAGTCCGCGCTCACGCGGTCCCGCCCGAGAGTTCGCGGTGCAGCCACGCGCGCGCGACCGTCCAGTCGCGCTTCACCGTGGCCGGCGAGGTGCCCAGCACCTCGGCGGTCTCCTCGACCGAGAGCCCCGCGTAGAAGCGCATCTCGACCACGCGCGCCTGGCGGGGCTCGAGGCGCGCCAGGTCCTCGAGCGCCGCGTCGAGGTCGTCGGCCTCGGGCGCGAGCGGCGCGGCGGGCTCGGCGTCCTCGAGCGCGACGCGCACGCGGCCGCCGCCGCGCTTGGCCGCCTTGTGGCGCCGCGCGTGGTCGGCGAGCACGCGGCGCATGGACTGGGCGACGAGTCCCATGAAGTGCGCGCGGTTCTGCCACGACACCTCGCGCTGGGCCATGAGCCGCAGGAACGCCTCGTGCGCGAGCGCCGTGGCCTGCAGCGTGTGCCCGGCGCGCTCGCGGCGCAGGTAGGAGGCGGCCAGCGCGCGCACCTCGTCGTACAGCATGGGCACCAGCGCTTCGAGCGCCCGCGGGTCGCCGGCCCGCCAGCGCAGGAAGGTGTCGGTGATGTCGGACGCGTCGGGCATGGCGGCAACCTCTGGAACGTCGCGATTGTCCGTTCGGCACGCGGGGCCCGCAATAGTGGATCCAGCGCCAGCCGGCGGGGCCAGGGTGGTGCGGGCAGTCGGGTCGCGGGCAGAAGGGGGGCACGAAGGGGCGCGCAGTCGTGTCCATGACCCCGAACGACCTGCACGCCCCGCGCCACCCACAGTCTGCGCCGCACAACCCGCGGGTTTGCCCCCGCGGCGCGCCTCCGGCAGATTCCGATCTCCCGCGACCACCCTCGCCCCCGGACGGACCCGCATGCAGATCGAGATCGTCACCATCGGCAACGAAGTGCTCTCGGGCCGCACGCTCGACACCAACTTCGCGTTCCTCGCGCGCGCGCTCGAGGAGATCAGCGTGCAGGTCGGCTGGCACTCGACCGTCGCCGACACGGGCGAGCGGATCGCCGAGGGGCTCACCACCGCGCTCGGGCGCGCCGACGCGGTGATCATGACCGGGGGGCTCGGGCCGACGCCCGACGACGTGACGCGCAAGTCGGTGGCGACCGTGCTGGGCCGCCCGCTGCAGCTGGACGAGCCGACGCTCGAGGCGATCCGCGAGCGCAGCCGCCGCCTGAAGCGCAAGGCGCCGCAGTCGGTCGAGACCATGGCGCTGGTTCCGCGCGGCGCCGAGGTGTGGAAGAACCCCGAAGGTGCGGCCCCGGGCATCCTGGTCGTGCACAAGGACAAGCCGGTCATCCTGCTGCCGGGCGTGCCGCAGGAGATGGAGGCGCTCGCGAAGGCGTTCGTGATCCCGTACCTGCGCGAGCGCGCCGGGCGCGCGGTCGAGACGTTCACGCTCCGCACCTTCGGCGTGTGGGAGAGCATGCTCGACGAGCACCTGGGCCCGCTCGCCGAGGGCTGGCCCGGCGCGTCGCTGGCGTTCCTGCCGAGCTGGTTCGGCGTGGACCTGCGCGTGACCGTGACCGCGCCCACGGCCGCGGCCGCGCGCGAGGTGGCCGAGCGTGCCTACCACGAGCTGGCGGCGAAGGTGACGAACGTCGTCTACGCCGAGGGCGCGACCTCGATGGAGGAGGTCGTGGGCCAGGTGCTGGTCGAGAAGGGCTGGCGCATCGCCACCGCCGAATCGTGCACGGGCGGGCTGCTCGCCAAGCGGCTGACCGACGTGCCGGGCTCCTCGCGCTACGTCGAACGGGGCTTCGTCACCTACTCCAACGAGGCCAAGCTCGAGCTGCTCGGCGTGGACCCCGCCACGCTCGATGCGCAGGGCGCGGTGAGCGCCGCGGTCGCCGAGCAGATGGCGCAGGGTGCGCGCGAGCGCGCGGGCGTCGAGGTGGGCGTGGGCATCACCGGCGTCGCGGGGCCGGACGGTGGCAGCGAGAAGAAGCCGGTCGGCACCGTGTTCATCGCCGTCGCCTCGCCGGCGGGCGGCGCGGTGCGCGTCTACCGGATGGCCGGCTCGCGCGCGACCGTGCGCGAGCGCAGCGCGCAGACTGCGCTCGACCTGGTGCGGCGCCACCTGCTCGGCCTGCCGGTCGACCCGGCGCTGGAGTAGCCGTGCGCGGGG
>CAZIXL010000644.1:0-2380 GCA_964542885.1 uncultured bacterium | reverse complement strand
GTACGAGTCGGGCATCTGGATCGGCGGCAAGATCACGGGCGCCCCGACCGACAGCATCCGCGTGGCGATCGCCGAGTACGGGCAGGAGTTCCAGCCCGGGCCGATGACCGGCCCGACCACCTGGGCCGACCCGACCGACCCGGCGTTCATCACCTACAAGGTCAAGCGGTTCGCGGGCACGTCCTCCGACACGGCGCACGTGGAGCGGGATCCCGCCCTCGTCGCCAAGGACCGCACGCTGGACCCGCTCGTCCACCATTCGTGGAGCGAGTACATGAGCGGCGCCGCCCCGTACGGCGCGCCGTGGAAGACGTACCGCCTGCCCGATCCCCAGAGCCCCGGGGACTCGGTCGACGTGCCGGGGCCGGACGTGAAGGGCGACCAGATGCTCTGGTCCGTCTTCAACGACGCCGATCCCACGATCCACACGAACCAGCTGTCGCTGCCGCTCGGCGTCGAGATCCAGAACTCGACGTTCGGGTTCGACCGGCAGGGGGCGCTCGGCAACACGATCTTCCTGGACTACAAGGTGATCAACAAGAGCGCCAACTCGTACGACAGCTGCTACGTGATCCTCTGGTCGGATCCCGACCTCGGCGGCGCGGGCGACGACCTGGTCGGCTGCGACACGACCCTGTCGGTCGGCTACGTGTACAACGCCACCAACACCGACCAGCTCTACGCCGACCGGCCGCCGAGCGTGGGCTACGACTACTTCCAGGGCCCGAAGGTGGGCGCGACGACGCTGGGCATGTCGTCGTTCATCTTCTACATCAACGGCACCGATCCTTCGAACGCGAACGAGACGTACAACTACATGCGCGGCTACCTGAAGGACGGCTCGCCGATCATCAACCCGCTCACGAACCAGCGGGACCCGTTCATGTTCTCCGGCGACCCGGTCTCCGGGACGGGCTGGCTGGATTCGAACCCGTCGGACCGCCGCTTCATGTGCATCAGTGGTCCGTTCACGCTGGCCGCGGGCGACACGCAGACCATCGTCGGCGCCGTGATCATCGCGCAGGGCGGTGACCGGCTCTCGTCGGTCACGGGCATGAAGTTCTTCGACATCAAGGCCCAGAAGGCCTTCGACGTGAACTTCCAGCTCCCGCCGCCGCCGCCGCAGCCCGTCGTCAAGTTCAGCACCGACCACGGGACGATCAACCTGTCCTGGGACGCCGGCTCGCGCGACAACTACCTGCCGGATCCCGGCTACGCGTTCGAGGGCTACAACGTCTACCAGGGCGCCTCGGTCTCGGGACCCTGGAAGCGGCTCGCCACCTACGACGCCGTCAACGGCATCGGCGTGGTCCGCGACTCGGTCTTCGACATCACGACCGGGCAGGTCATCCACGACATGCCGGTGTGCTTCGGCGGCGACAACGGCGTGCAGTACACCTTCAGCGCGACCACCGACGCGATCCGCGGCGGCACGCTCAAGGACGGCACGACCTATTTCTACGCGATCACGGCCTACGCGGTGAACGAGAGCCCGTCCGAGGGTCTCGACAAGGTGCTCGAGACGTCGTTCCAGCCGGTCTCGATCGTGCCGCAGCGCCCGGCGTCGGGCACCGACGTGGCCTCGGCCTACGTGAACGCGGCCGAGGTGCACCGGGCGGACACGAACATCCCGCCGACGACCACGCACGTCGTGGTCGACGTCGTGGACCCGGCGGCGATCACCGGGCACACCTACGCGATCTCGTTCTCGGGCACGAGCCAGCCGTACGCCTGGACCCTGGTGGACCGGACGACCGGGCAGACGCTGCTCGCGAACCAGACGGAGCGGACGGAGCAGCCGTCCTACCCGCCGATCGACGGCATGGTGATCAAGCTCCGCGACTCCCAGACGTCGCACGGGCCGCTCAACGACGTCTATTACGCGCCGTTCGACAACGACATGCCGTTCGCCGGCATCGGAGCGGGGTTCGGCGATGCGGCGACGGGCTCGGAGCTCTTCGACGACAGCTTCGGTTACGGCTACGACTTCTTCGCCGGCATCGACCCGGACGCGGACCCGGGCGCGTTCCCGAACGTCGAGCTGCGCTTCGGCCAGACGCAGCCGGCCTACGTCTACTACCGGGACGAGCTGGCGAGCGGATCGGGCATCGGCGGATACAGCTACGGCGGACTGAAGACCGCTCCGTTCCAGGCGTGGGACATCGACAACGACCAGCAGCTCGAGGTGGGGTTCGTGGAGCGCCGGGTCACGGACGCGTCCCACGTCCCGCTCGCGAGCCAGCCCGCCACGCACGACGGCATCTGGATGCCCGACGGTTCGAGCAACGGCAGCCGTGAATACCTGGCCATCAGCTCGTATCCCTTCACCGGCACCCCGAACCCGCTGCTCGCGGCGGACGGGGCGATCGTCGGCGGCGAC
>CAZIXL010000643.1:0-2384 GCA_964542885.1 uncultured bacterium | reverse complement strand
GTCGCCGGGCGGGCAGCGCAGCGCGTCCATCGCGATCTCGAGCTGGCGGTCCAGGTCCCAGAGGTTCATCGCGTCCATCTGGTCCTGCACCTTCGCCTGGTCGGCGAGCAGCTTCTCCATCTCGGCGTCTTCCATCGGCTCGGCGAACTTCGCGCTGATCTCGTTCCAGCGGTTCACCACCGCCATCTTGGCGCCGACGCCGTCCTGCACGTTCTGCAGCACGTTCTTCGCCGGGTCGAGCTGCGGCTCCTGCGGCAGGTAGCCGACCGTGAAGCCCTTGCCGAGGAACGCCTCGCCGATGAAGTCGGGATCGAGCCCCGCCATGATCTTGAGGAGCGACGACTTGCCCGCGCCGTTCGCACCCAGCACGCCGATCTTGGCGCCGTAGTAGAACGACAGCCAGATGCCCTTGAGGATCTCGCGCTTGGGCGGGACCACCTTGCGCAGGTCCTTCATGGTGTAGATGAACTCGGGGCTCATGGCACTCCCTTCTGCGTGGAAACGCGGCCCGCGCGCCGGAGGATGGCCCCGGGGAGCCGCAGGTGGGCTGGTCGGAATCGCCGGAAAGATGCGGGAACCGGGGCCTCCGCGCAAGGGTGCGCGGGCCGTGCCGGGGCACGGCCTGGCGGCCCGTTCGCCCTCTCCGGGACCCCTGCCGCAGGCGCCGCTACCGCCCCGGGTGGTACGTGCGCCCGGTGTGGCCCACGAGCTGGCCGGGGTAGAAGTAGACCGGCCTCAGGTTCCCGGTGGCGTAGCGCTCGGCCTGGTCGTCGAAGTGGGGCGAGGTCGGGTCGCCGCTTTCGCCGCCGGCGGTGACCGCGATCGCGCGCACGCTGTCGGCGAACGAGACCACGGCCACGAAGCTGTTGCCGCTCGTGCCGTAGAGCTTCTTCGTGCCCTCGTCGGGGCGGGCGACGAAAGAGGCGAGCGCGCCCCAGCGCGACGACGTGAAGCCGACCGGGATGCTCGGTGCGTCGTCGTCGAACGGATGGACCAGGTCGTCGGTCAGGCGCTGGAAGCGGTTCACCTCGCCCCACGCGATCTTCCAGGTCCCGAAGCGTGCCCGCAGCGTGTCGATCGCGGCCGAGAACGCCTCGATCCGGACCGTCGGCGTCAGCCGGTCCGCGAGCCAGTCGTAGATCGGCACGTCGGCCTCGAGCGCCTTCGGCACCGATCGGCGCCACAGCTCCTCGCCCCAGAAGACGGCGAGCGTCGTGGGCACCGAGCGCACGTCCCAGCGGTCGTCCCAACCGCGCAGCGAATCGATCGGCTCGGCCAGCTTCGCGCGCAGCCAGTCGTCTGGAGCCAGCGCGTCGTAGGACTCCAGGAGCGGCGGCCGCAGCAACGTGAACTCGGGCAGCCACGGGTCGAACGCCAGCGCGCGCAGCGCCTCGAGCGAGAAGTCGTGTCGGCCCGCGAGCAGCTTCAGGGCGTGCACGCCGCGCGGGTTCTCGCCGCCCTTCTCGACGTACGCCGGGTAGTCGGCGCGCTTCGGGCTGTATGGGCCCGCGGCCGACCAGGGCCAGTTGTTCGAGTTGCAGACCCAGCCGTTCGGCGGGTTCACGACGTGCGGGCTCTCGTCGTTTGAGAGCAGGCCCTGCCACTCGGTGGCGGGATTGCTGCCGTCGACGGGCCCGCGCCAGTCGAACCGCGGGTCGCGCCGAGGAATGAAGTTGGCGTGGAAGTAGCCGATGTCGCCGTCGGCGGACGCGAACACGGTGTTGTTGGACGAGTTCGCGTGCAACGCCATGAGCGTGCGGTACTCGTCGAGCGTGTGCGCCTTCGTGCGCGCGTACGACTGGGCGAGCGCCTTGACCGGCTCGTCCATGAGCCGCACGGCGATCCACCGGCCGCCTTCGCTGCGCACGATCGGCCCGTGTTGCGTGCGGTAGACCGTGAACGTGCGCGTCGCGAGCTTCGAACCGGCGCGATAGGGCACCTCGATCGTGCGCACCGCCACCGGCCGCTCGCCGTCGCCGTACCGGTAGAACAGCGAGTCGCCGCGCCGGACGATCGTCTCGGCATATTCGTCGATCGCGTCCACGCCGCTGCTCGTGTGCATCCAGCCCAGGTGTTCGTTGAAGCCCTGGTAGACGAAGAACTGGCCCCATGTCACCGCGCCGTAAGCGTCGAGCCCCTGGTCGCTCGTCATCTGCAGCTCCGAGCGGAAGAAGAACGAGGTGTGCGGGTTGACGAGCAGCAGCGTGCGTCCGTCCACGGTGTTCGCGGGCGCGATCGCGATGCCGTTCGAGCCCGAGGGCTCGCGCGGAAGCCGCTCGCCCGCGGCGGCCAGCGTGGCCGCGGCCGTGTCGCCGTAGAACGCCTCGAGCCCGGACAGGGAAACCGTCTCGATATCGCCGCCGATGCTGCCCTCCGAGAAGGTG
>CAZIXL010000642.1:0-2385 GCA_964542885.1 uncultured bacterium | reverse complement strand
CCCACTTGTCGTCGACGGCGCGCGCCGCGTCGTCCCACGCCGCGAGCACCGCCTCGCGGGCGACGTCGGGCCACGCCTGGTGCGAGTGGCCGGTGAGCAGCACGCGGTCGGCCACGCGGAAGCGCGCGTAGTGCGGCGCGAGCGCGTTCGGGTCGGCGCGGAGCGCCGCGAGCGTGAAAGCGGGTGCGCTCACAGTTGCGCGCGGATCTCCCAGAGATCGGGATAGAGCGGACGGTCGAGGGTGCCCATGAGGTAGGCGGCACCCGCCGAGCCACCGGTGCCCGGCTTCGAGCCGATCGTGCGCTGCACCATCTTGACGTGCCGGTAGCGCCACTCCTGCAGCCCTTCGTCCAGGTCCAGCAGCCGTTCGCAGACGGCGGCCGTTTCGACGTCGCGGCGGTAGACGTCGACGAGCACCGACTGCAGCGCGGGCGACGGGCGGATCGGCCCGCGCACGTCGCGCGCGAGCAACTCGCCGGGCACCGGCCACCCGCGGGCGACCAGGTAGCGCAGGAACGCGTCCCACACGGTCGGCCGGGCGAAGCGGTCCTCGAGCCGGCGCCGCGCCTCGCTGCCCTCCGGGTAGCGCGCGAGCGCGGCGGGCTGCTTGTGGCCGAGCGCGAACTCGAACTCGCGGAACTGGTACGACTGGAAGCCGCTGCCCGACTCGAGCCGCTCGCGGAACGACAGGAATTCGAGCGGCGTCATGGTCTCGAGCACGTCGACCTGCGCGACGGCCACCTTGAGGATCGTGAGCACGCGCTTGAGCGTGCCGGGCACGCGCGGCGCGCCGGGCAGGCCGAACTGCTCGACCAGGAAGTCCAGCTCGTGCAGGAGCTCGCGGAACCACAGTTCGTAGACCTGGTGGATGACGATGAACAGCATCTCGTCGTGCTGCGGCCCGTCGGAGAGCGGCTGCTGCAGCCGCAGCAACTCGTCCACCTTGAGGTAGCTCGTGTAGGTCACCGCCATGGCACCCCCTTCGCGCGCCCGGCCGGGCGCGTCCGGATCGTGGTCGCGGCCACCGCGCCGCGGGGCCGGGCGCGCACGCTAGCACGCCCGGTGTCGCCGCCCGAACGCGGTCGCGGCGCGCGTCAGTCGGCGCGCACGATGCGCAGCGTGGCGCGCCCGCCCGCCGCCTCGAGCCGCGCGAAGTAGAGCCCCGCGGGGACGCGCCGGCCCGCGTCGTCGCACCCGTCCCACGTGCAGGCGTGGCCGCCCGCCGCGAACGTGCCGTCGACCACGCGCCGCACGCGCCGGCCGAGCGGGTCGAAGAGCGCGAGCGACGCGTGGCCGGCGGCGGGCAGCACGAAGCGCAGCGCCACCGCGCCGTGCGAAGGGTGCGCGCCCGCGCGCGCGAGCGCGAGCCCCGGGAGCGCATCGCCGTCCGCGCCGGCCGTCCGGTCCGGCAGGAACAGCGCGAAGTCGGACTCGTTGCCGTGCACGTCCACGGCGCTCAGCGCGTACGCGCCGGGCACGCCCGACTCGTCCACCCACGTCGTGGCGGCCGTTTCGGCCACGAGGTCGTCGGGGCCGGGCGTGAAGCCGCTCCACGCGCCCCGGTAGAGGCGGTAGCCCGCCAGGTCCGGCTCGGGGCTCGCGTGCCAGGCGAGGCGTACCAGCGCGCCTTCGAACGTGCCGCCGAAGCCGCCGGGCGGCGCCGGTGCGAGGTCGTCGGTGGACCAGCCGCTGTCCGGCGCCGAGAACCAGTGCTGCCTCGCGTCGGTCGTGTCGCCGCGCGCCTCGATCACGAACACGTGCGTCGCGGGGCCCGCCGCCCCGGAGTCGGCCAGCGTGGGCACCTGCACCGCGTACGTGAGCTGTGCGCGCGCAGGCACGGTCGCGGCCACCTGCCAGCCGGCGCCCGGCGCCTGGCGCCAGATCCGGTAGTCGGTCGCGCCGAAGAGCGGCGCCACGTCGAGCCCGCTCGCGCGCCACGACACGGTCACGCGGCCGCCCTGGTCGGGGCGCACGTCGGCCACGCCGGGCACGCCGGGCGCGGGCGCGCCGGGCGTGCTCGGCGCCGCGGCCTGTGCGTACACGTCGTACTGGCCGTCGCGGTCGTCGTCCCACGCGACGAGCGGCAGGAACGAAGGCCCCGTGCCGGTGGGCACGGCGACGATCGCCGGGTCGAGCTGGTCGCCCGCGGCCGTGCTCACGGCGAGACCGTCGGCCGGCCACGCGGGGTCGGGTACGCCGCCGCCCGTGACGTGCTGCGCGTACACGTCGTGCTCGATGCCCCTGCGCGCGTCGTCCCAGGCGACGATCGCACCGCCCGCGCCGTCGGCGACCGCCACCGGCGAGCGCTGCGACTCGGGCGCCGTGCACAGCGCGCGGCCGTCGGCGGGCCACGCGGGATCGAGCGCGCCGGTCGCGAGCACGTGC
>CAZIXL010000641.1:0-2385 GCA_964542885.1 uncultured bacterium | reverse complement strand
CGGCCGCGCGAGCCTAGGGAGGCGCCCCGGGACGGTCAAGCACGGCGCCGCACGACGCGTGCGACCGTCCGCCAGGAACGCCGAAGCCGGCGCGAGCCCCTGCAGGGACCCGGCCGGCTTCGTACTTCGCGACTCAGGCGGTGCGGAGGTTCCGCGCGCCGGTGCACTCCAGCCGCCCCCGGTCGAGCAGGTCGAGGAACGTGCCGACCATCGTCGGGTCCCACTGCTCGCCGCTGCCGCGGCGCAGCCGCCGCTCGGCCTCCTCGCGCGGCAGCGCCGGGCGATACGGTCGGTCGGTCGTCATCGCGTCCCACGCGTCGGCGACGGCGACGATGCGCGCCGCGAACGGGATCCGCTCGCCGCGCAGGCCCTGCGGGTACCCGCGGCCGTCCCAGCGCTCGTGGTGGCCGCGCACGATCGGGGCGACGACGGGTGCGAACCGCAGCGACGAGACGATGCCCGCGCCGAGGTCGGGGTGCCGGCGGATCTCGGCGAACTCGGCCTCGGTGAGAGCGCCCGGTTTGCGCAGCACGTCGTCGCCGATCCCGATCTTGCCGATGTCGTGCAGCAGTCCGCCGTACCAGGCGTACCGGCAGTCCTCGTCCGAGGCTCCGAGGGCGGCGGCCATCGTGCGGCTGTACTCCGCCATGCGCCACAGGTGCGCGTCGGTGTAGGCGTCGCGCGCCTCGACCGTCCGCGCGATGGCGAAGATCACGTTCTCGGTCCGCTCGAGCTGGTCGGTCAGTCGCTTGACGCGCAGCAGCGAGCGGATCCGCGCGATCAGCACCTCGGGTTCGAAGGGCTTGCTCACGAACTCGTCCGCGCCCGCCTCGAGGCCGCGGATGCGCGAGACGCTGTCGGACGTGCCCGTCACGAGCGCGATCGGGAGCAGTTCGCAACTCGTTCGCCGGCGCACGGTACGGCAGACGTCGAAGCCGCTCATGCCGGGCAGCGACACGTCGAGGAGGATCAGGTCGGGGGAGTGGCGTTCGAGGTCGTCGAGCGCGGCTTCACCGGATTCGGCCTCTCGAACGGCGAAGCCTTCACGTTCGAGGAGTCGTGCGACGACGGCGCGGACGCGCGGTTCGTCGTCGACGACGAGGATCTGGTCGGCCATGGGAGCCTTCTCTTCACCGAGGGGAGTCGGAGTTCGGTGTGAAGGAGCGTGATGGGAGTCGAACCTTTCGAAGCGCGGCCGAGGATCGTGCCCGCATGATCCGAGGTCGCGAATATAGGCCGCATCCTGCGTGCGCCGCCATGCGAATTCGTCGGCGGGATCGGTTCTCCGACACGTGGACGCCTAGCACGGAGGGTGCCCGCGACATCCTGCCCGTCCGCGGCCAGATTGGCCCGCGCGTCCTGTCGCGCCGTGTCGGACTGCGCCAACCGGTGCACCTCCCGGTGCGCGATCGAAAGTGCGAAATGACGGTCATCGCGCGAGACGCGCGTGGCAGCGCGGCAGCGACGGCGCGCGCGAGCCCCGCCGTCCCGCGTGCAGGGCGAATTGCACCGCCCGAGCGTCGCCCAGCGCCTGGCCGGTCTCGCGACCGGGCGCCCGGGATCTGGCCGGCGCGCGCCGCCGGCCGGGTGCTCACGCCGCCCATGCTAGAGTGCGCCCGCATCGCACCGCACCCCGGGGGAGGCACGGATGAGCGACTCGACGATGGATCGCCTGCAGGCCGACATGGTCAAGGCGATGAAGGAAAAGGACGCGGCCACGCTGAGCACGCTGCGCATGCTGAAGGCGGCACTCATGGAGGCCAAGACCGCGAAGCCCAAGGAGTCGACGCTGTCGGCCGAGGAGGAGATCGAGATCCTGCAGCGCTACGTGAAGAAGCGCCGAGAGACGATCGAGATCAACGCGAAGGCCGGCCGCGCGGACCTGAACGAGAGCGAAGAGCGCGAAATCGCGATCACCCGGCGTTACCTGCCCGAGGCGATCGACGAGGACGCGCTGCGCGAGATCGTGCGCCAGGCCGTCACGGCGACGGGTGCCGCGGGACCGAAGGACATGGGCAAGGTGATCGGGATGGTGATGGCGCAGGTGAAGGGGCGCGCCGAGGGGAGCGCCGTGTCGCGGCTCGTGAAGCAGGCCCTGGGCGGCTGACCCGCGGCGCGCGTCAGCCGGGCGGCGCGCCCAGCGTGGAGTCGGGCGGCGACCCGCCCACGGGAACCGGCGTCCCTTCGGGCGGGAGCGAATCGGCGGGTGGTGCAGGCGCTGCCGGCGGCGGGGGCGCCTCGAGCACGGGGGGCAGGCCGACGGCGCTCCGCCACTCCGCGTCGGTGAGCGCGCCGCGGCGGCGCAGGCGCGAGGCGATCGTCCGCAGCCGCCGTTCGATCCTGCGGTTCGGGGCGACGGGCGAGAAGCGCCGCGGATTCACGAGC
>CAZIXL010000640.1:0-2385 GCA_964542885.1 uncultured bacterium | reverse complement strand
AGCGCGTCCGGCGCCCGCGCCGGCCGATGAAGATCGGCATCAGCTGCTACGCGCACTTCGGCGGCAGCGGCGTGGTGGCCAGCGAACTCGGCCTCGAGCTGGCCAAGCGCGGCTACGAGGTGCACTTCATCGCCTCGCGGCTGCCGTTCCGGCTGCGCCAGTTCGAGCAGAACATCTTCTTCCACGAGTCGAGCCCCGCCTACTACCCGGTGTTCGAGGAGGCGCCGTCCAACCTGGCGCTCGCGGCGAAGATGGTCGAGGTCGTCGAGAACTACGGCCTCGACGTGATGCACGTGCACTACGCGATGCCGTTCGCGACCAGCGCCTACCTCGCGCGGCAGATGCTGCTGCCGCGCACCCTGGGCGTCGTGACGACGCTCCATGGCACCGACATCACCGTGGTGGGGGCGGAGCCCGCCTACTACCGGGTGACCCAGTTCGGGATCGAGTCGAGTGACCGGGTCACGGCCGTGAGCCGGTTCCTCAAGCAGCGGGCCGAGGCCACCTTCGGCACCCAGCGGCCGATCGAGGTCGTCTACAACTTCGTGGACCCCGAGGTCTTCGCGCCCCGGCGGGCCGGCCGGCTGCGCCTGGCGGGTCCCGGCGTCCGGGTCATGATGCACGCCTCCAACTTCCGTCCGGTCAAGAACATACCGGTGATCATCCAGACGTTCGCCGAGGTCCGCCGGCAGATGCAGGCCAAGCTGGTCATGGTCGGCGACGGCCCCGAGAAGCCCGGCGCCGAGCAACTGGCCCGCGAGCTGGGGGTGCACCGGGACGTCCTGTTCCTCGGCAATCAGGACTGCATGGAGGAGCTGCTGCCGCTTGCCGATGTATTCATCCTGCCGAGCTCTTCGGAGAGCTTCGGCCTCGTGGCGCTCGAGGCCATGAGCGCCGAAGTGCCGGTCATCGCCTCGAATGCGGGCGGCCTGCCCGAGGTCGTGGAACACGGGTTCACCGGGTTCCTGCACGATCCCGGGAACGTCGCCGGCTACGTGGAATCGGCGCTGAAGCTGCTCGGGAACGAACGGCTCAGGCGTACGATGGGCCGGCGCGGGCGGCGCGTCGCACGCGACCGCTTCAGCGCCGACGAAATGGTGCAGAAGTACGTGGACGTCTACGAATCGCTGCGCTGAGAAAGGGAGTCCTCATGCTCGGAGCGCGGAGGCGCATCGCCCTTCTGGCGGAGGGGCACTTCACTCCGTCCGACGCCAAGACGGCGGTCGGGGTGCTGCGCTACCGCGCCGACGAGGTGGTGGCGATCGTGGACTCGGCCCGCGCCGGCCACACCGCGCAGGCCTGCGTGGGCGTCGGCGGTGAGCGGCCCGTGGTCGCGACCGTCGCGGACGCCGCGGCGCTCGGCGCCGACACGCTGCTGATCGGCATCGCGCCGCAGGGCGGCGGGCTTCCCGAGGCCTGGCGACCCGCGATCGGCGACGCGCTCGCACGCGGCTGGGACGTGGTCGCCGGCCTGCACGCGTTCCTCGCCGACGATCCCGCGTTCGCCGCGCTCGCCGCCGAGCACGGCGGCCGGATCCACGACGTGCGGCGCCCGCCCGCGAACCGCCCGATCGCGGCGCGGCGCGCGATGGGCGTGAACGCGCTCGTCGTGCTCACGGTGGGCAGCGACTGCAACGTGGGCAAGATGACCGCGGCGCTCGAGGTGCTGCGCGAGCTGCGCGCGCGCGGCGTGCGCGCGGCGTTCGTCGCGACCGGCCAGACGGGGATCGTCATCGCCGACGAGGGCGTGGCCGTCGACGCGGTGCCGGCGGACTTCGTCGCGGGCGTGACCGAGGAGCTGGTGCTGGCGGCCGCGCGCGAGGCCGACGTCGTGCTGGTCGAGGGCCAGGGCACGATCGTCCATCCGGGTTACTCGGGCGTGGCGCTCGCACTGCTCCACGGTGCCTGCCCCGAGGCCATGATCCTGTGCCACGAGGCCGGTCGCGTGCTCCTGCGCACCGCGCCCGACGCCGAGCCCATGCCGATCCTGCCGCTGGGCGAGCTGGTCGGGCTGCACGAACGCGCGGCGGGCTGGCTGCGCGAGGCGCGCGTGGTGGGCGTCGCGCTCAACACGCGCGCGCTCGACGACGCCGCGGCGCGGGGCGCGGTCTCGCACGCGGAACATGCGACCGGGCTGCCCGCCACCGACCCCGTCCGCTTCGGCGCCGGCCCGCTGGCCGACGCGATCACCCGCATCCTGGAGGAACGCGCGAGCCGTGCGACTGGCCGCTGAACCGCTCGAGCTCCGGACGCGGTACGAGTTCCGGATCGCCCACGGGGCGCACCAGCGCTACCGGAACGTCCTCGTGCGCCTCGAGCACGACGGCGTGACCGGGATGGGCGAGGGCTCGGCGTCGCACTACTACGGCGAGACCTACGAGACCA
>CAZIXL010000639.1:0-2389 GCA_964542885.1 uncultured bacterium | reverse complement strand
GGGCAGCCCGACCACGCCGCGCCCGCGCTGCAGGTCGGCGAGCATCCGGGCGAGCAGCCGCTCGAGCGGCTGCGGGACCAGGCCGCTCACGCGAGGGCCTCCATGCGCGGCCACAGCTTCGCGGCCTGCTCGCGTGCCTCGGCGCGGATCGCCTCGAGGTCGCCGTGCACGAGGCGGCCGTCCTCGACGACCGTCCGGCCGGCCACGGTCACGCGCCCGACCGGGGCGCGCCCGTGCGGTCCCGGCTCGCCGTACTCGACCACGTCGTCGGGAGCCTGGACGCCGTGGAACACGTGCTCGACGAGTTGCAGGCCCGCGTGCAGCCGCGCGCGCAGGACGTCGTCGCCCGCCGGGTCGCCGTGCTCGTGCGCCAGCCGTACGAGCGCCGCATGCTCCTCCCGCAGGTCGGCGGGGAAGCCGTCGGTGCCGAGCGCGACGCGCCGGCTCGCGCCCAGCGAGCCCGCCCAGCCGACGCGGTTGTTCGCGTTCGAGCGCGGGTTCTGCACGATCCACAGCGAGCGCTCCTCCGCGAGCCGCACCTGCGCGGGCGTGAGGTGCACGCCGTGCGCCAGGATCGAGTGCGGCGGCAGGGCATCGAGCGCCAGCAGCCGCTCGAGCGGGCCGGCGTAGCCCCGGCGCTGCGCGTCCACGACGTCGGCCGCGTCCTCGGCGACGTGCACGTGCACTTCGGTGAACAGTTCGCGCGCCAGGTCCCCGGCCTCGCGGAGCGTCTCGTCCGACAGGGTGAACGCGGCGTGCAGGCCGACGAGCCCGCGCACGAGCGGGCGCCGGTTCTCGCGCACGAAGCGCCGGCACTCGGCGAGCCCGCGTTGGCCCTCGCCGCGCCCGCCGTTGCGCTCGGTCGCGCCGTAGCACAGCACCGCGCGGATCCCCAGCTCCTGGCAGGCGTCGGCCAGCACGTCGAGCGAGCCCTCGACGAAGCGCGGCGACTCGTGGTGGTCGACAAGCGTCGTCGTGCCGGCGAGCAGGGCTTCGGCCACGTAGAGCCGTGCGCCGGCGCGCAGCGAAGCGGCGTCGACCGCCCGGTCGAGCCGCCACCACACGCGCTCCAGGATCTGCAGGAAGTGCTCCGGCGCGGGCCGCGGCGGCGGCATGCCGAACGGCGCGAGCGCGCTGTAGAGGTGCGTGTGCGCGTTCACGTACCCGCGCTGCGAGGTCACCGCCAGGTCTCCCGCGGGGCCTTCGTGCGGATCTTGCCGACCGTGTACGCCTTCGCCGCCGGCGAGTCCTTCATCGGCAGGCGCACGTGGCGCGTGCCGTCGAACGCCTCGAGCGCCGACGCCACGGCGGCCGCGGTCGGCACCAGTCCCAGCTCGCCGATGCCCTTGGCGCCGAACGGGCCTTCGGGCTCGGGGGCCTCGACCAGGACCACGTCCACGGCGGGCATGTCGCGGGCGCGCAGCACGCCGATCTGGTTGAGCGACGTGGTGACGGGCATGCCGCCCGAGCAGGGCAGCTCCTCGGTGAGCGCGTAGCCGAGGCCCATGTGCACGGCGCCCTCGATCTGGCCCTCGGCCATCGCGGGGTTCACCGCGCGGCCCACGTCGTGCGCGGCCACGACGCGCTCCACGCGGCCCTGCGGATCGAGCAGCACGACCTGCGTCGCGTAGCCGTAGCTGGTGTGCGTCTTCACGCGGCCGGCGGCGCCGAGCGGCGTGGTGTCGTCCACGACCTCGTCGGCCGCGAACACCTGGCCCGCGAGGTCCGCGAGCGTCGCGCCCGAAGCGAGTGCCGCGCGCAGCTTGCGCGCCGCGCTGGTCACGGCGCGGCCGGCGAACAGCGTCGCGCGCGAGCCGGTCGTCTGGCCGCAGCCGAGCGCGAACGTGGTGTCGACCTTCGGGACGAACACGGTCGACGGCAGCCCGGTGACCTCGGATGCGAACTGGGTGAGGATCGTGAGCAGGCCCTGGCCCATCTCGGTGTACGGGTTGTACACGGTCACGGTGCCGTCCGCCTCGACGACGAGGCGGGCCTTGCCCCACTCCACGACGCCGTTGCCGAGCCCGCTGTTCTTGAGGCCGCAGGCGATGCCCACGGCGCGACCCTCGGCCGTCCACGCCTTCCAGCGCGATTCGACCGCGCGCAGCGTGTCGCGGATGCCGCACGATTTCTCGACCGGCTGGCCGGTCGTGAGCACGTCGCCGAGCCCGACCGCGTTGCGCCAGCGGATCTCCCAGCGGTCGAGGCCGCACTTCGCGGCGAGCTGGTCGAGCGCGCCCTCGAGCGCGAACGCGACCTGCGGCACGCCGAAGCCGCGCATGGCGCCGCACGGCGGGTTGTTCGTGTAGGCCGCGCGCGACTCCACGTCGACGTTCGGCACGCGGTAGGGCCCGCACGCGTGGCCGGCCGCGCGCTCGAGCACCTTGGC
>CAZIXL010000638.1:0-2392 GCA_964542885.1 uncultured bacterium | reverse complement strand
CGCGGGCGCGCCGTCTCCGGCCGGGCGCGCCGGCTCCGCGGCGGCGGCCACGATACGGGCCGCCGGCTCCGCGCCGGCCGCGGGTGTGCCCACGCCGGCCGGCGACGGCGGGGCGGGGGTGCGGGCGGGTTCCGGGTTCGGCGGGGCGGGCGAAGGGCTCACGCGGCGCGACTCCGTGGTCGATGGCCGCGCGTCGCGGCCGGGCTCGCGCGGCTCGGGGAACGTCGCTTGACGCACGCGCGCACGTCCAGTACTTCGGGTTCGGGCCTCAGTATCGAGGACACCCGGGCCTCGCTCAACCCTCACGCCGGCCCCGCCGGGGGGAGCAAGCATGCCGACGAAGATCCCGACCCACCGCATCGTCGAGCCGCGGGGCTACCGCAGCCGCGAGGCCGCACTCTTCCTGGCCCAGTTCGACGAGCTGAGCGCGAACACGTGGACGGACCTGGCGGGCATGACCGCCGCCGAGCTCGCGTGGCAGCCGCGCCGCGGCGCCAACACCGCGGGCATGCTTCTCGCGCACATGGCCATCGTCGAGGTGTTCTGGATCCAGCGCGCCGGGAAGGGTTTCGACGAGGCGCGCATGCGGCGCGCGATCGGGCTCGGACGCGACGGCGACGGCATGCCGATGCCGCGAACCGCCCGCCCGCCCGCCGGGCTGCGCGGCTGGACGCTCGCCGACTACCGCGCGCTGCACGCCCGGGCGCGCGCGTTCGCGCGGCGCGAGGTGCGCCGCTGGGCGCCGCGCGAGCTGGACCGCGTCGTCGAGCACACGCTGCGCGACGGCCGCCGCATGCGCTTCAATGTGCGCTGGATCCTGCACCACCTGCTCGAGCACTTTGCCGGACACTGCGGGCAGATCCTGCTGCTGCGCCACCTGTATCGCGACCGCCGCCGCGCGAGCTGAGCGGGCGAGGCGCCGCGCGGACCGGGCCGTCGCGACCCGGCGCGGCCGTGGAAGATCGCCGTTGCCGGTGGCACCGGGGCTCCGTAGGCTTGTGCCCGTCCTCGCAGCCCCCGACTCGAGGCTTCCCCCCGCCTTCGACCCGACAGCTCGAGGAGGCCGCATGCGACCGGCGAGGCTGCTGCTCACGTCCCTGCTCCTGGCGATCCCGTTCGCCCCGGCCCTCGCCGCATGGGGCCCCGAGCCGCTGCTCGTCGCCCCGGGCACCGGCTACCAGTCCCTGCGCGGAGCGCCCGACGGGGCCGGCGGCGTGTTCCTGCTCTGGCAGGAGCCGGTCGACGTCACCACCGGAGCGCTGCGCCTGCAGCACCTGACCGCCGGCGGCGAGCTCGACCCCGCGTGGCCGGTGGAAGGCGCGGTCGCGTGCAGCGTGCTGACCGCGCGCACCTCCACCTGGCTCGCCCCGGACGGCAGCGGCGGCATCTTCGCGGCCTGGACCGAAGGCCTGCGGTACTTCGCGCGCCACCTGCCCGGCGACGGCAGCGTCGATTCGCGCTGGCCCGCGCGCGGGCTGGAGCTCGCGACGAGCGCCGTGTACCCCTGCTTCGTCGGCGACGGCTCGGGAGGATTCCACGCGGCGTGGAGCACCGGAAACTCGTCCGGTGCGACGCTGTACGTCACGCACCTCGGCGCCGACGCCGGTCCCGCGCCCGGCTGGCCCGCCGGGGCGCAGTCGCTCCCGCTCCCGCTTTCGGTCGTCTTCGCGCTCGACCTGGCCGGTGCGCCCGGCGGCGGCGCCTACCTCTCGTGGATGGGTCTCTCGGTCGATACCGTGCAGGTGCCGTGGGGCCATCGCACGATCCGGTACGAGGGCGACGGCGGCATCGCGCCGGGCTGGCCGGCGAGCGGCGTCCTCGTCGCCCCGCTGGACGACTACCGGTTCACGAACAGCGACAAGACCCCGCTCGCGTCCGCCCCGGACGGGAGCGGCGGCCTGCTGCTCCTCGACTCCGAACCCGGAGGCTACGGCTCGTACGGCCGCCTGCGCCGGCTTCTCGCCGACGGGACCTTCGCGCCCGGGTGGAACCCCGTGCTCGATCCGGGCGGAGCGGCGCCGTTCTGGTTCCCCGAGGCACGATACGGCCCGCGCCTGTTCGCGACGCCCGACGGCGGCGCGCTGCTGGTGTTCGCCGGTCTCTTCTTCACGGACTCGCCGCCCGACGTCGAGGCGTACCGGTTCTCCGCGAACGGGGATCTCGTGTCGGAGTGGTGGCTCGGCAAGGGCGGGTGGTTCGACGTGGTGCTCGATCCGGTCGCCGGATACCACTCGATCGTGGCGCAGCCGTCGCAGTCGCCCGGTTTCCAGGGATACATGACGCCGGAACTGCGCGCGCGTTCGGCGGCCGCGCTCGCTCCGGGCTTCGCGGCCCAGCTCGAGCTGGGTGGACCCGACCTCCTCTACGCCTACAACTTCGCACCGGTCGCGAT
>CAZIXL010000637.1:0-2397 GCA_964542885.1 uncultured bacterium | reverse complement strand
CTGTCGTCGTACCCGCACCCCTGGCTCATGCCAGAATTCTGGGAGTGGCCGACGGTGTCGATGGGGCTCGCGGCGATCTCGGCCATTTATCAGGCGCGCTTCGCGCGCTACCTGCACGCGCGCGGACTCGCCGACACGCGGCAGAGCCGCGTCTGGTGCTTCCTCGGCGACGGCGAGATGGACGAGCCCGAGAGCATGGGCGCACTCACGCTCGCGGCGCGCGAGCACCTCGACAACCTGACCTTCGTCGTCAACTGCAACCTGCAACGGCTCGACGGGCCGGTGCGCGGCAACGGGCAGATCATCCAGGAGCTGGAAGCGCTCTTCACCGGCGCCGGCTGGAACGTCATCAAGGTGATCCACGCCCGCGAATGGGACGCGTTGCTCGCCAAGGACGTCGACGGCGTGCTCGTCGACCGCTTCAACGACACCGTGGACGGCGACTGGCAGAAGTACCAGGTCGAGACGGGCGCCTACGTGCGCGAGCACTTCTTCGGGACCGACCCGCGGCTCCTGAAGATGGTCGAGCACCTGTCGGACGACGACATCAAGCACCTGCGCCGCGGCGGCCACGACTACCGCAAGATCTTCGCCGCGTACGCACTCGCGAAGGCCACGAAGGGCCGGCCGACGGCGGTCCTCGCGAAGACCGTGAAGGGCTGGACGCTCGGCTCCGGCGCCGAGGCGCGCAACATGACGCACCAGAAGAAGAAGCTCGACCTGGCGGAGCTGAAGAAGTTCCGCGACCTGCTCGAGCTGCCCATCACCGACAAGAAGCTCGAGGACGCGCCGCTCTACCACCCGGGCGCGTACAGCGACGAGGTGAAGTACCTGCTCGAGCGCCGGCGCGCGCTGGGTGGCTGCGTGCCGAAGCGCCTCGTGCGCTCGAAGCCGCTGCCGCCGGCCACGCCGAAGGCGTTCTCGGAGTTCGACGGCGGCACGCCCGAGGGCCAGCACGTCTCGACCACGATGGTGCTCGGCAAGCTCGTGCGGAACCTGCTCCGCGACGCCGACTACGGCAAGCGCATCGTGCCCATCATCCCCGACGAGGCGCGCACGTTCGGCATGGAGGTGCTGTTCCGCGAGATCGGCATCTACGCTCCGTTCGGGCAGAAGTACGACCCGGTCGACAGCAAGCTCGTGCTCTCGTACACCGAGAAGAAGGACGGCCAGCTGCTCGAGGAGGGCATCACCGAGGCGGGCGCCATGGCGTCGTTCACCGCCGCCGGCACCAGCTACTCGACGCACGCCTCGACCACGATCCCCTTCTACGTCTTCTACTCGATGTTCGGCTTCCAGCGCACGATGGACATGATCTGGGCGTTCGGCGACGCGCGCGGCCGCGGCTTCCTGTGCGGCGCCACCGCGGGCCGGACGACGCTGAACGGCGAGGGGCTGCAGCACGAGGACGGCCACAGCCACCTGCTCGCCTCGGCGGTCCCGAACTGCGTCGCGTACGACGCGGCGTTCGCCTACGAGCTGGCCGCGATCGTGCGCGAGGGCCTGCGCCGCATGTACGAGGTGGGCGAGGACGTCTTCTACTACCTGTCGATCTACAACCAGGACTACGCGCAGCCCGCGAAGCCCGAAGGTTGCGAGGAAGGCGTCCTGAAGGGCCTGTACCGCTTCCGCGCGTCGACGTCGAAGGCCAGGACGAAGGCGCAGCTCGTGGGCAGCGGCGTGATCCTGCTGCAGGCGCTGCGCGCGCAGGAGCTGCTCGCCGAGAAGTGGAACGTGTCGGCCGACGTGTGGAGCATGACGAGCGCGCAGCAGCTGCGGAACGAGGCGCTCGCCGTGGAGCGCTGGAACCGCCTGCACCCGGCGCAGCCGGCGCGCGTGCCGTACGTGACGCGGGTCCTGAAGGGCGCCGAGGGCCCGGTCGTGGCCTCGAGCGACTGGATGAAGTCGGTGAACGACATGGCGGCGCGGTGGATCCCCAACCGCTTCGTCGCGCTCGGCACCGACGGCTACGGCCGCAGCGACACGCGCGAGGCGCTCCGGCGCCACTTCGAGATCGACGCGGAGCACATCGTCGTCGCGACGCTGCACGCCCTGATGCTCGAGGGCAAGGTCGACGCCGCGACCGTCGAGAAGGCGATCCGCGAGTACGGCATCGATCCCGAGCGCGGCGAGCCGCGGGAGGCGTAGGCGGAGCCGGCGCCGGTCATGCGTCCGCTCGTGCTGGCGGGCACCCTGCTCGGGGTGCTCGCCAGCCTGCTTTCGGCGCTCGTGCTGCTCCACCTGGGCTGGCGGGCGTGGGTGCGCCGGCGCTTCCCGGCGCACGGCGAGCGGGTCGCGTTCGAGGGCGGCTGGCTGCGCGTCGTGCGCAAGGGCCGGGGACGGCCGGTGTTGCTCGTGTACGGCATGAACGGCGTCGCGGAGGACTTCCCCGCCGCG
>CAZIXL010000636.1:1329-2405 GCA_964542885.1 uncultured bacterium | reverse complement strand
GCGCATGGGGCTGGGCGACTGCTACGCGCACCTCGGTCGCGGCGCGGACGCGCGCCGCGAATACGCGCAGGCGTGCCGCGACCTCGAGCGCCGCGCGCGCTACGCGATGGGCCTCGCCAAAGCCGGCAGGGCCGGCGACGCACGTGCCGAAGTCGGGCGCTGCGTGGTGGCCGACCCGTGGCGCGACGCGAAGGTGGTTCACCTGCTCGCGCGCGCCGCCGCGCTCTGCGGCGATCGCGACCTGGCGTTCGCCGCGCTCGACACGCTGGCCGGCGCCCGCGGCTTCGCACCGTGCCTGCTGCGCGTCGAGGAGGAGTTCGCCGGGCTGCGCGCGGACCCGCGGTTCCGCCTCGTGCTCGAGCAGCGCTGAACGCGGTCGCGGCGGCCGCGGCCCGCCAGCCACGGCCGCCGCGAGACGCCGGCGGGTGCCCCGCGTCGCCGCCTACGGGTCGGGCACGAGCTCGAAGCCCGGATCGAGCACCGGCACCGGAACGGCCGTGCCCGTCAGCTCGATGTCGTACTTGATGGCGATGCGTTCGTACTGATCGCTCGCCAGGCGGATCGAGGCCGTGAGCACCGCGTTCTCGTCCGGGGCGATCGTCCACTCCGGATGGGGCACGGCCGGCCCGTGAGGGTTGGTCTTCGTCGCGAACGCGTGATCGAACACGTGGTTCGTGAGGTGCAGCTCCGGCGGGTGCGTGACGCGATTCAGGCGGATCGTGAGGATCTCGCCGGGGTGGCGACCGAAGTCGAGCAACCACAGGAGCCGGTGCGGCCGCATCTCGTCGCCGTCGCCGAGGTGGTGCCGGTAGTACAGGATCGCCGGCTCGGGGTGCACGACCAGGCGTTCGGGGCCGTGGCGGAGCCCGACATGGATGACGGCGGCGATCTCCTGCAGGTTGTGCGGCGCCCGACGCACGGCGGTGGTCGATCGCGTGGCGGTGGCCGGCGCCGGCGCGCGCGTGACCTGGGTGGGCATGGGTACCTCCCCGGGAGGCGGGTGCCGGGGGTTCCCGCGGGGGCGGCCGGAACAGCCCGATGTGAGGCGGCCCGGCCGGCGGGTGGCGGCCTCCCGC
>CAZIXL010000636.1:0-1319 GCA_964542885.1 uncultured bacterium | reverse complement strand
ACCCGACGCGGCGGAAAGCGCCTGCCGGAGAACGAAGGCGGGCCCGCCGCGCCCGGCGGCGCGCGCCTACCCCAGCGGCAGCTCGAGCACCATCACCGGCGCGTAGGTCGCGCGATGCGCCGGGCAGGGGCCGTGTTCGCGGAGCGCGGCGAGGTGCTCCGGCGTGCCGTAGCCCTTGTGCTGGGCGAAGCCGTACTGCGGCCACACGCGGTCGAGCCGGGTCATGATCCGGTCGCGCACGACCTTCGCCACGATGCTCGCCGCGGCGATCGACAGGCACGTCGCGTCGCCGTCCACCACGGCGCGCTGCGCGAGCACCAGGCCGGGCACGACGTCGTTGCCGTCGACCAGCACGACTTCGGGCGGCACGCGCAGGCCGGCGACCGACCGCGCCATGGCACCGAGCGTCGCGCGGCGGATGTTCACGCGCTCGATCGTGCGCGGGCCGGCGACCGCCCAGCGAAATGCCCGGGCGCCTTGCAGCACCCGGGCGAACATCGTCTCGCGCTTCTGCGCGGTGACCTGCTTGCTGTCGTGCAGCCCGTCCCAGTCGAGCGAGAGGTCGAGCACGACGGCCGCCGCGACGACCGGTCCGGCGAGCGGGCCGCGGCCCGCTTCGTCCACTCCGGCGACGGTGGCGGCAGCCCCGGCGAGCTGGGCCTCGGCGCGCGCCAACCGTCTCCAGAGTTCCGGCTTCACTCCGCCGTCGAGGTCGTCGCCTTCTCCTTCAGGCGCGCGGCCTTGCCCTTCTTCTTGCGCAGGTAGAAGAGCTTCGCGCGGCGGACCTTCTTCTGGCCCATCACCTTGATGTCCGCGATCGAAGGCGAGTGCAGCGGCCACGTGCGTTCGACGCCGATGCCCTCGGAGATCTTGCGGACCGTGAACGTCTTGCGCAGGCCCGAGCCGCGCACGTTCGTGACCTCACCGCGGAACTTCTGCTGGCGCGTCTTGTCGCCCTCGATCACTCGGACGCTCACCTCGACGGTGGTGCCGGGACGAAGGTCGGGAACCTCGCTCTTGAGGTGAGCGTTCTCGACTTTCTGGATCAGGCCCATGACCGGGCTCCTTTCATACCGATGAGCCCGACAGGCCGGGCTATGGAAGCGGCCGGGCAGTCTAAGGGAAGGTCCGATCCCACGCAAGGCGCCAACCGGGTGCCGAAAGGGAGGATGGCCGATTGCCCGATCGATCGCACCCGCTCGCGCCGCTGGACTTCGGGCAGGCGGCCGCCCGGGGTGCGTCCGAGGCGCGCCGCAGCCAGGACGGCGGAGGCGCACCTGGATGCAGCGAGGCGGAGCAGGATGCGGAGCCGAGCGTGC
>CAZIXL010000635.1:0-2409 GCA_964542885.1 uncultured bacterium | reverse complement strand
GCCCGGCGTCGCGCTCGCGCCCACGGGCGCGACGGGCGTCGCGGCGGTCGCGCGCGCGAGCGCCTGCAGCAGCTCGCGCGTGCGGTTCAGCAGCACGAGGTCGGCGCCGCGCAGGCGCAGGCCGAACTCGCGGCCGCTGAAGAACTCGACCTGGAAGTTGAGCGAGCCGACGACCGACGCGATTTCGCCGGGCTTCAAGGGGCGCTTCAAGACCACCTCGGTCACGTCGTGCATGACCTTCAGGCTCTCGACCAGGCCGGCGGACTCGTCGGGGCCGCGCCCCAGCACGCGCAGGCGGCGCAGTTCGACCAGCGCCACCGAGGCCGGCGGCAGCTGGCCGAAGCGGTCCATCAGCTCGAGGGTGAAGTCGTCGATCGCCGACTCGGTCTTCGCCTCGGCCAGGCGGCGGTAGAGCGCCAGCTTCTCGTGCTCGTCGGGCACGTACTCGTCGGCCAGGTACGCGCTCCAGTCGGTGAGCAGGCGCGGCTCGGGGCGCAGCGACTCGACCTCGCCCTTCAGTTCCGCGACCGCCTCCTCGAGCAGCTTCACGTACAGGTCGAAGCCCAGGCCCAGGATGTGGCCGTGCTGCTCGGGCCCGAGCAGGTTGCCGGCGCCGCGGATCTCCATGTCCTTGAGCGCGACCTTGAAGCCCACGCCCAGCTCGTCGAACTCCTCGATCACGCGCAGGCGCTTTTCGGCGTCCTCCGTGAGCACGCGGCGGCCGGGCACCATGAGGTAGGCGTGCGCGCGGAAGCTGGAGCGGCCCACGCGGCCGCGCAGCTGGTAGAGCTGCGCCAGGCCCAGCGTGTCGGCGCGGTCCACGATCAGCGTGTTCACGCTCGGGATGTCGAGCCCGCTCTCGATGATCATCGTGGCCACCAGCACGTCGAGGCGGCCCTCGGTGAAGTCCATCATCACGTGCTCGAGCTGGCGCTCGTGCATCTGGCCGTGCGCCACGCCCACGGTGACCTGCGGCACCAGCTGCTGCACCATCGTGGCCGTGTTGTAGATCGTCTCGACGCGGTTGTGCACGAAGAACACCTGCCCGCCGCGGTCGATCTCGCGCAGGATCGCGTCGGTCACGACCTCGGGGTCGAACTCGAGGACTTCGGTGTGCACCGGCAGGCGGTTCTGCGGCGGCGTCTCGATCACGCTCATGTCGCGCGCCCCGGCGAGCGACAGGTTGAGCGTCCTCGGGATGGGCGTCGCGGTGAGCGCCAGCACGTCCACGGTGCGCGTGAGCTGGCGGATCTTCTCCTTCTGCGCCACGCCGAAGCGGTGCTCCTCGTCGATCACGACCAGCCCGAGGTCGGCGAAGCGCACGTCCTTGCTGAGCAGCCGGTGCGTGCCGATCACGATGTCGACGTCCTTGCGCGCGAGGCGGGCGACGACGTCCTTCGCCTCCTTCGCGGTGCGGAAGCGCGACAGCACCTCGACCTTGACCGGGAAGTCGGCGAGCCGCTCGCGGAACGTGATGCCGTGCTGCTGCGCGAGGATGGTCGTGGGCACGAGCACCGCGACCTGCTTGCCGTCCTGCACGGCCTTGAACGCGGCGCGGATCGCCACCTCGGTCTTGCCGTAGCCCACGTCGCCGCAGATCAGGCGGTCCATGGGCGAGGCCTGCTCCATGTCGGCGCGCACGTCGTCGATCGCCTTGAGCTGGTCGGGCGTCTCGTCGTACGGGAACGACGCCTCGAGCTCGCGCTGCCACACGGAGTCGGGCTTGAACGCGTGCCCGGGCAGCGCGTGGCGCGCGGCGTAGGCCGCGAGCAGCTCGTCGGCCATGTCCTGGATGGCCTTCTTGGCCCGCGCCTTCGTCTTCTGCCACTGCGCCGAGCCGATGCGGTGCAGCCCCGGGCGCGCGCCGTCGCCCGCCGCGTAGCGCGAGACGAGCGACAGCATGTGCACCGGCACGTAGAGCACGTCCTTCTCGGCGTAGCCCAGCTCGAGGCAGTCGGTCTCCTGGCCGCCGAGCGTGAGGCGCTTCATGCCGCGGTAGACGCCGACGCCGTGCTCCTCGTGCACCACGAAGTCGCCGGGCTTCAGGGCCGACAGCTCGGCCACCGACAGGCCGCCGGTACGCCGCAGGCGGCGCCGGCGGCGCCGGTATCTCGAAAAGATCTCGTGGTCGGTGAGCAGCGCGAGCCCGGCGCTCTTCAGCGTGAAGCCGGCGGACACGAGCCCGACGCCGAGCGTCACGCCTTCGTCGCCGAGCATCTCCCACAGGCGGTCGCGCTGGCCGGCGTTGTCGCACAGGATCACCGGCTCGACGTCGTTCGCGTTCAGCTCGGCGAGGTGGTTCTTGAGCCGCTCCATCGAGCGCTGCTGCGGCTCGGCGGGCTGGCAGTCCACGAAGATCGTGTGCGCGTAGCGGCCGGCCTCGCCGCTCCCGGCCACCGTGCCCATCCA
>CAZIXL010000634.1:0-2415 GCA_964542885.1 uncultured bacterium | reverse complement strand
GCGGCCCAAGATCAGCCTCGACAACATCACGGTCACCGGTGGCGGCGCGCTCGCGCTGGCGCCGGTCGCGCCCGGCGACGACGCCCCGCCGGCCGGGCCGCTCGTGCTCGCCCTGTCACGCCCGCAGCCCAATCCGAGCGCGGGCGTGTCGCGCCTCGCGTTCACGCTCCCCGAGACGGGCCGGGCGACGATCGAGATCCTGGACCTGTCGGGCCGCCGCGTGTGGACCAGCGACGGCGAGTGGGCCGCCGGCCCGCACGCCGTGAACTGGGACGGCCGCGGCGCCGACGGCCGGCGCGCGGTCCCCGGCGTCTACTTCGTGCGCCTCGCCACCCCGTGGGGCGTCCGCACGGCGAGGCTCGTCCGCAACTGATCCCGCTGGCACGCGAGCGGCCCCGGGGCACGCGCCCCGGGGCCGCTTCGTGATCTCGCCGGGGAGGAAAACGCTTGCCCGGCGTCGGCACGCGCCGGCAGAATTCGCGCCGTTCCCATTCCCCCGAGAAAGCGAATCGAACATGCGCAGGACGCTCCTGCTGCTTGCCGCCCTCGTCGTCGCGCCCGCGATCGCCCGCGCCCAGGGCGGGGTCAACTTCTACTGGAACGACTGCGGGATGGGAGTCCCGGCCGCAGCCCAGTATTTCGCCTGCACGACGAACACCGGGCCCGCCTATTCGGCGTTCGGCACCGTCATCGTGCCGATCGAGGTGCCGCACTTCGTCGGGCTGACGGGCTCGATCAGCCTGTGCGCCATGGGCGGGATGGCGCCCGCCTGGTGGGCGCTCCAGCCGGGCGGGTGCCGCGAGAACGCGCTGTCCGTGTCCTTCGATCCCGCCTCGAACTCCAGCCAGTGCTTCGACGACGTCTGGGGCGGCCAGCTTCCGGTGCAGGCCGTCACGGCCGAGTTCACGCCACCCGCCGCGAGCTCGTTCCGCCTGCGGATGTCCGCGGCCCTGCCGGCCGGGAGCGAGACCGCGCTCGCCGCCGACGGCTCCGAGTTCTACATGTTCCGCCTGGTCGTCCGCAGGGACGCGTCGACAGGGGACGGCAGCTGCGCGGGCTGCCTCCAGCCCGTCGTGCTCTTCCTCGACGCCTGCAGGCTCCAACAGGCCGACGGCAGCTTCGTCACGATATCCGGCCCGGCCGCGAGCAACTGGCTGAGCTGGAACGCGGGCGATCCCACGACCTGCTACGTGCCGTCGTCGAACCGTACGTGGGGCGCGATCAAGTCGCTCTACCGGTAGCGCCGCGGGGACTCGCCCGGCGCAAGACCCTTCCCGAGACCGGGGTGCCCCGATGAAAGTCGCCCTGTCGAGCGTCGCGCTCCTCGCGATCCTGGCCGCTGCCGCGCACGCGCAGGCGGGCATCAACCTCCTCTGGAACGACTGCGCCGCCGGTGGCGGCGTGAGCGAGATGGCCTTCGCGTGCGACTCGAGCTTCGGGGAGCCGTTCCTCGCGGTGATCTCGGTCGTGCTCTCCGACGACGTGCAGCAGTGCATCGGCGTCACGGCGGCCGTCCAGGCCTGCTTCGGCAGCCCGACGCTGCCGCCGTGGTGGCAGACGCGTTTCGGGCAGTGCCGGTTCGATGCGATCACGATTTCGCTCGACTCGCAGCCCGACGCGTCGAGTTGCCCGGACTTCTGGCAGGGCGCACCGGTCACGCAGGTCTCGTCGGTCGGGCAGGAATCCGTCGACGGGACCCTGCTGCAGTTGAACGCCGGGGCAGCGATGGACACGACGCTGTCGCTCGTCGCCGACGGTCGCGAGCTCACCCTCGGGCGTGTCGTCGTCCGCCGCTCGCGCACGACCGGGCCGTCGGCGTGCGCCGGTTGCTCGGACCCGGCCTGGATGTCGCTCCGCGCGGTGGGGTTGCACACGCTCCAGGGGCTCGGCGACCGCTGGCTCACGGCCGCCTCCACCAACAACGTGGTCGCGTGGAATGCGAGCTGGACCTACACGTGCACCGTCCCCACGGCGAACCGCACCTGGGGCGCCGTGAAGTCGCTCTTCCGCTGACCGCGCGCGGCGCCGGGCCCGGGAGCGGCCGTCAGTCCTCCGCCCGCAGCCCGAGGCCCTTCATCTTCTTGTAGAGGTGGCTGCGCTCGAGGCCCAGGCGCGCGGCGGCGCGCGTCATGTGGCCGGCTTCGGCGGCGAGAGCGGCTTCGATCTGGCGGCGCTCGAAGTCGTGCACGGCCTCGGCGAGGGTCCGTGTGGCCGGCTCGTCCGCGGCGGCCGCGCCGGGGAGCACGCCGCGCACCTGCTCGGCGCCGATCGTCGCACCCGGGTTCATGATCACGAGCCGCTCGACCAGGTTGCGCAGTTCGCGCACGTTGCCCGGGAACGCGTAGCGGCGCAGCACGTCGAGCGCGCCCGTGCCGAACGCCTGCGGCCTTCGCCCGGTCTCCTGCGCGAGCCGCG
>CAZIXL010000633.1:0-2419 GCA_964542885.1 uncultured bacterium | reverse complement strand
CGAAGCGCTCGCGGCGCTCGGCGCCGCCCGCTGGCGGACGGGCGATCCCGAAGGCGCCGACAGCGCGTTCCGCGCGGCGCTGCCGCGGCTGCCACAGCCCGTGCGCGAGCGGTTCGACGACCTGGCGCCGCTCGCGACCGAGCAGGACACGGCCGTCTACAATCACCTGTCGCGGCCGCAGCAGGTCGAGTACGCGCGGCGCTTCTGGGTGGAGCACGACCCCGACCTGGCGACGCCCGAGAACGAGGCGCTGCTCGAGTACTGGGCGCGCGTCGCGCAGGCGTGGTTCCTCTGGTACGACACGAAGCACGACGAGTGGGACGAGCGCGGCGAGGTGTACGTGCGCTTCGGGCCGCCGGAGCGGCAGGTCTACAACCCGGTGGGCGAGACGCTCGCGGCGCCGGGCGCGAGCACGTCGCGGTTCTGGTTCCCCATGAACGTGCTGCGCTGGGAGTACCCGTCGCTGGGCATGACCGTGAACCTGCAGGACCGCGTGCTGTCGGAGTACTACCTGCTGCAGCGCTACAGCGACCGCGAGCCCGATCCGCACCCGGACCCCGACTCGCTCGCGCGCCGGGGCATGCTGGCGACGCCCGGCGTGCGCGGCGTCTTCCCGGCGCTGCCGCCCGGCGCGCGGAAGATCCCGTTCGATGCGCAGGTCGCGCTGTTCGAGGGCGAGCGGCGCCCGCGGCTCGTGGCGGCGCTCGCGGTCGAAGCGTCGCCCGCGGACTCGCTCGTCGCGGAGTACGTCGTGCTGGACAGCACCGAACGCGTGGCGACGCGCGGTACGCGCTCGCTGTCGCCCTCGGCGTGCGCGCCCGATCGCTTCCGCGTGGCCGACTTCGCCAGCGACCTGCCCCCGGGCGAGTACCGGGTCGGCCTGTCGCTGCACGGCCCGCGCGGCCGCGGCTCGGCGCGCTTCCCCGTGACGGTGCCGCGCCCCGACTCGGCGCTCGCGCTCAGCGATCTCGTCGTGACGTGCGGCACGCCCGCGCCGCTCGAGGCCGCGGTGCGCCTCGCCGCCCACCCCTCCGGCCGCGCCGCCGCCCCCGCGCCGCTCACCGCGTACTTCGAGGTCTATCACCTCGCGACCGACGCGAACGGGGAGGCGCGCTTCGAGATCGGCTGGGTCGTGCGCTCGGACCGGCGCGACACGCGCATCTGGCTGCAGCGCGCGCTGTCGCCCCGGCGGGCGACGCCGGCCATCCAGGCCACGCGCCGCGAGACCCAGGAGGGCCCGCTCCGGCGCCAGTTCGTGAGCGTCCCGGTGGCCACGCTGCCCGCCGGGCCGTACCGGCTCGAGGTCACCGTTCGCGACCTGTACACCGGCGCCGAAGCGAGCGGATCGGCGCCCTTCACGCGGCTCGCGGCGCCCTGACGGGGGTCCGGATTCGGGCTGGAGCGCGGCGCGGTCCCGTCCGATAACGGGGGCGAACGAGTCGAGACCTCCCGCGAACGGAATCCGCCATGCCCGAAAACCACCCCCGCGTCCTGATCGTCGACGACGAGCCCGATCTCCGCTCCGTCCTGCGCTTCGGGCTCGAAGTCGAGAAGTTCGCGGTCCTCGAGGCGTCCGACGGCGAAGAGGGCCTGCGGATCGCGTGCGAGCAGCTGCCCGACCTGATCGTGCTCGACCTGATGCTGCCCCGCATGGATGGCTACAAGGTCTGTCGCGCGCTCAAGTTCGACGAGCGCTACCGCCACATCCCGGTCATCATCCTGAGCGCGCGTTCGGGCGAGACGGACCGGCGGCTCGCGATGGAGCTGGGCGCCGACGCGTACGTGACCAAGCCGTACGACATGAAGGACCTGGTCGCGCGCATCCGCGAACGCCTCGCGTCACGCCCCGCCGACGCCGCCTGATCCGGGGCGGGCCGCGGCCGCCGCGCGCTCACGCGCCCGGTGCGCGGTGCGCCGCGGGATGCCGGGCGAGCACCTCGAGCAGCTTCGGGTGCAGCGCCGCACCGGCGGCGCAGATCTGCCGCCCGTCGAGCCGGAAGGGCCCGCCCGCGTAGTCGGTGATCACGCCGCCCGCCTCGCGCACGATGAGCGAGCCCGCCGCGACGTCCCACGGCGACAGGTTGCCCTCCCAGAAGCCGTCGAAGCGGCCCATCGCGAGGTAGCACAGGTTGAGCGCCGCCGAGCCGTCGCGACGGATGCCCTGCGCGCGCACGAGGAAGTCCTGGAAGAGCGGCACGTGGCGCTCGGGCACCTCGCGCACGTCGTAGGGAAAGCCGGTCACGAGCAGCGCGTCCTCGATCCCTTCGCACGCGCTCACGCGGATCGGCTCGCCGTTCAGCGTCGCGCCCCCGCCGCGCGCGGCGGCGAAGGTCTCGTCGCGCACCGGGTCGTGCACCGCGCCGGCGGCCATGACGCCGTCCACCTCGACGCCCACCGAGACCCCGAAGAAGGGGTAGTT
>CAZIXL010000632.1:0-2425 GCA_964542885.1 uncultured bacterium | reverse complement strand
TGCGTGGTCTCGATGCTCGCGTGCCCGAGGATCTGCTGCAGCGCGGCCAGGTTTCCGCCCCGCTCCAGCCACTGACACGCGAACGTGTGCCGCATCCGGTGAACATGGAAGTCCGTCACACCGGCCAGCCTGCCCGCCGCCTTCGCGAACGAGCCCGGCGAGCCTGCCGCGTAGGGCACCAGCCGCCCGACACGACCACGAACCTCCCGAACTAGCTCCGGAGCTAGTGGCACGCGCCGGATTCTCCTGCTCTTCGTGTTCGAGACTTCGAGAAACCACTGTTCCTCGATCGCTCCCGGCAGCTGCAGCCGCTTCACGTCCGCTGCCTGGGCCCGGCACAACTCGCCCCACCTGAGCCCGGTACCGAGTGCCAGACGGCACACGAACCCGTGAGGCGCTTCCAGTACGGCCAGCATGGCCGCCTCTTCGTCGGTCAGCCGCTTGGGCGGTCTCTCCTGGAGCCTCGGCATCACCCGCCTTGGGAACGGGCTCCGCTCGATCAGCCCCGAGTCCTCGCACCAGTGAAGAAGGCACCGCACGTCCGACAGCACGTGCCAGACCGTCGTCAGGCTGAGCGAGGTCCGATTCTCCAGGTGCAGCCGGAACGCCCGAACGTCTTCGCTCGTGACCCGCTCCAGCGGCCAGTGGCCGAAGAACGGCTCGATGTAGTCGCGAACACGCTGGGCCGCCACCGAGCGGCCCTTTTCGGTCCGTTGCGTCTGCACGTACGACTTGAGCCAGCGTTCTGCTGCATCGGCCACCGTGCCCGCGTTGCTCGTAGGCACCGAGACGCCTGCCGCGAGAGCCCTTGCCTTGTCGCACGCTTCCCCGAAGTCAGCCCCGAGCGATACCCACCGCTCGCGACCGCCCCGGTAGAGCCGGAGATACCAGCCCGGCCGACCTTTCCTGCGGAACATCCCTTTCGGGAGCTTCGGCATTGTCAGCGCTCCTTTCCCTTCGCCGAAGCAAGCCGCAGGACGTCGCGTGCCGCGTAGCGTACGAGCGTCCCCAAACCAGGACAACGAGCCAGTCGCCCGCTGGCCTCCAGCCGTTGCACCGTGCGGGCACTCACGCCCAGGAACACGGCCACCTCACCGCGCGTCAGGTTCGCCCCCGCTTGAAGCCGCCCCGAGATCGATGCCCAGCTGCCCTTCGGCTCCATCGCCGCCTTCGGCTCCGGCGCCGCCATCGCTGCGGGCGAGCTCCCCGACGTAGGGGAAGTAATCGACCCACATCCCTCGCCGCTGCCTGGGCCGCGAGCGCCAGCGGCCGCGCCACCGCTCTCGAGACTCGCCAAACGAGCGTTCGTCAACACCGAGAACATCCACCAACTCTGCCTGCTGCTCACCGACAACCTCCCCGAACTCCCCTGTCCCCGAAGGGATCACTTCGAACCCGAACTTCTCTACCACTGCCACGGCCCGAGCTGTCTCGCGGTCCGTGTAGTCCATGAACCATTGCCGCAACTCGACCGTCATCCGGGCCATTGCGTCGGTCAGACGCCCGCCCCAGTTGACGAAGAACCCGCCCCGGAACTTCCGCCCGAACACGCGCGTCAGATAGCGCCGCAGCTGACGAGCGACCCACACCTCGGTGAAGTTGCCCGCCTGAGCGCCCGCCTGGCACGTGACGACCTCGGCCACGAGATCGAGCTGCAGGCCGCGAGAGCAGCCCCACCAGCGGCCCGCTCCCGTCACGCCCGAGGGCAGGGACTTCTGGCGCTGCTTGCCCATGTAGCGGCCCACGTAGGAGCGCGCGCCCTGGGGATTCGCCACCTGCTCGACGCGGACCGCGTAGCGAAGTGCCGCCGTGTCGTGGAGCACGTCCGTCGCCCGGCACCAGACGAGCCTCGCCCGCTGCTCGCTGATGGGCCGCTCACAGAGCACGTGGTAGTGCACGACGCCACGCGTCTGGAACTCCTGGACCCACAGGTAGCCGCCGATCTCGACGCGAACGCAGGTCAGGAACCGGTTGAGGTCCGCCTTGCTTCGCAGAGCCACCCGATGGTTGCGAGCTTCGTCCGACTCACCCTCGACCGGGTTCTCCCGGTAGGTGAGCGTCAGGATCGTCGTGAGCGGTGTCGCGACGTTGGCGGCGATGAACTCCAGCCGCCGGGCACTCGCCCGACTGAACGCCTTGATCTCCCCGCGCCGATTGAACCGCCAGTGCTGCAAGCGAAGCGGGATCACGAACGCTTCGCCGTTCAAGTCCCGCCGCCGATTGTCCGCCTTGAAGTCGACGCCCTGCCGGTAGACCCGCACCCCGTAGTCTTTCATCCGCACTGCCACACCCCACTGCCCCCAACCACCCAGCCACCCTCCTGCGTCCACGAGACCCCGCACCATGCCGAGCCGCCAGAGCGTCGGGAACCCGACGCCAGTGACGCGGGCAAGACGGTCTCGAAGAAACCGCCGGATTGCAAAAC
>CAZIXL010000631.1:0-2433 GCA_964542885.1 uncultured bacterium | reverse complement strand
GCGAGCTGGGGCCACAGGGCGGCGATGGGCTGGTCGCGCCAGAAGACCTTGAGGTAGCCGTCGAGGGCCCACGAGTTGAAGCCCACGAGCGAGAGTTTCTGCATGGTCTCGCTCATGAGCGGGCGCGGGTACATGCTGCCGCCGATACCGGACAGCGTGAGCACGATGAGGTTCGCGAGGCCCTGGAGCTGCTGGCGCGTGCGCGCGAGCGTCGCGATCACGAGGCCGAACGCGGCGCAGCAGGCGGCGGTGAACAGCGTCACCACCACGAAGCCGGGCAGGTGCGAGAGCAGCGGCAGCCGGAAGACGACGGCGCCCCAGAGGAACATGACGGTGATCTGCAGCACCCCGAGCCGCGTGATGTGCAGCCACTTCGCGAACAGCAGCCGGGTCATGCTCACGCGGCTCGACAACACGCGCTCGAGCGTGCCGCTCTCGTTCTCCTCGATCAGCGCGCCGCCCGAGCCGCTGGCGGTGAACATCAGGAACATCACGGCGATCGCCGCGGCGTAGAACGACACGAAGCCGTTCGGCTTCCGGGCCTTGTCGCCCACGACGGGCACCTCGCGCGTGCGCGCCGGCAGCAGGTCGTCCACGGGCACCGACGACGACCCGGCACCGAACTCCGCGGCCTCGGCGCGGCCCGCCTCGAGCACGGCGCGCTGCAGCAACCCCGCCGCCATGCGCGGCGCGACCGGGTCCGACGGGTCGGTGAGCAGGGTCACGGCCTCGCCCCTGCCGTCGAAGCGCGAGAGCGACGTGTCGATGCCGGCCGGCAGCACGAGCGCGACCGAGCAGGCGCCCTCGCGCACGAGCGCTTCGGCGCGGGTGCGATCGAGCACGACCTGGGTCGTGTCGGCGGCGCCCGCGCGCCAGGTCGTGTGCACGCGCAGGCTGGGGTCGGCGGCGAGCGCGGCGACGACGCGCCGGCTCGCGTCCGTGCGCGACTCGTCCACGACCAGCACGCTCACGCGGCGCGTGCCCACGTCGTTCTGCTGGCCGAAGATCATCGCGAAGATCGAGAAGAAGACGACGGGCACGACGAACACCAGCACCTGCACGGCGCGGTCGCGCCACAGGTTGATCCAGGCGACGCGCATCAGGGCGGCGATCATTCGCGAAGCTCCTTCCCGGTGAGCGCGAGGAAGACCTCGTGCAGGCTCGAGGCGCGCACCTCGAGGTCGCGCACGCCGAGCCCGGCGTCGCGCACGCGCCCGAGCAGCGCGGGCAGGTCGGACGCGACGTCGGCGATCGTGGCGGTCAGCTCGCCGCCGCCGTCCGCCAGCGCCAGGCCCGCCGGCGCGGCGTCCGCCGGCCGGTCGAGGCGCACGCGCACGCGGCACGCCGAGAGGCCCGCGTGCGAGACCAGCTCGGGCAGCGTGCCCGCGGCGATCGTGCGGCCGTGGTCCACGATCACGATGCGCTGGCAGCGCACCTCGGCCTCGGCCAGGTCGTGGGTCGTGAGCAGGAGCGAGACGCCCGACGCCCGCAGCCCCGCGAGCATCTCGTGGATGCGCTCGCGGCTCTGCGGATCGACGCCCACCGTGGGCTCGTCGAGCAGCACGACACGCGGCTCGTGCAGCACGCCGCACGCGATGTTGAGCCGGCGCTTCATGCCGCCGGAGAACGTCCCGACCTGCGCCTTCGGCCGGTCCGCGAGCCCCGTCCACTCGAGCGCCCGGCGCACGCGCGAAGCCAGCGCCGCACCCTCGACGCCGCTCAGCCGCCCGAACGTCGCCAGGTTCTCGCCCGCGGTGAGCGAGGGGTAGAGCGCGATCTCCTGCGGAACGATGCCCAGCTCGGGCCGCGGCGCTCCGGGCTCGAGCGCCCGCCCGAACAGCGTCAGCCGGCCGCCGTCGAGCCGCACGCGGCCCGCGAGCGCGCGCACGAGCGTGGTCTTCCCGGCGCCGTTCGGCCCGAGCAGCGCCAGCATCTCGCCCTCGCGCAGCTCCAGCGACACGCCGCGCAATGCCTCGACCTCGCCGAAGCGCTTGCGCGCGTCCTCCACGTGCAGGACCGCCATGCGTCCCTCCCCCGGGCGCGAGGCCGCTCCCCCTCCCGGGAGGGCTCCACCCGCGAACGCAGCATGCCGCGCGGCCCCGCGCGCGGCGACGGACTTGCGCCGGACGGTTCCCCGGGGTGGATGGACGGTCGAGCGGCGTTCCCGGGTGCATTTCCGGCAGCCTTGCCGGGGCCGCCGCGTTGGTCCTATGGTCTGCCGCGTTCGGACCCGCACCACGCACGACATCGACGACGTCGCTTTGCTTCCCCTGGCCCACAGGAGGTGGACCCATGCGCTCTCGTGTCGCCCTCTCGTCGCTTCTGCTCGCGGCCGCCGTTGCTTTCGCGGCAGGCACGGCGAGCGCCGCGGCCCCCGAAGGGAGCCTGTACTGGCTCACTCCCGTTGCGGGCTACGGCTTCTTCTCGGACAAG
>CAZIXL010000630.1:0-2436 GCA_964542885.1 uncultured bacterium | reverse complement strand
GGGACCGTGGGCTCGACCAACACGATCCGCGTGCACTGCCTGGGCCGCGGCTGACGGCCGGCGGGAGTCAGCGCGCGGCGAGCTTCGCGGCCAGCGCCCGCACCGCCCGCGAGCGGTGCGAGATGGCGTTCTTCTCGCCGTCCGTGAGCTGCGCCAGCGTGCGGCCGTCGGGCAGCACGAACACCGGATCGTAGCCGAAGCCGTTCGCGCCCTCGCGCACGCGCCCGATCGCGCCCTCGAGCACGCCGTCGGCCGCAACCTCGGAGCCGTCCGGGAAGAGCGCCACGCAGGACGTGCGGAACCGCGCGGCCCGGCGCCCGTCGGCCACGGCGTCCATCGCGCCCAGCAGCTTCGCGACGTTGTCGGCGTAGGTCGCCGCCGGCCCCGCGTAGCGCGCCGCGTGCACGCCGGGCGCGCCGCCGAGCGCGTCGACCTCGAGGCCCGTGTCGTCGGCGATCGCCGGCAGGCCGGTGAGCGAGAGCGCCGCGCGCGCCTTGATGCGGGCGTTCGCGAGCAGTGTCGCGCCGTCCTCCTCGGGCGCTGCCGCGCCGGGCCAGTCGGCGAGCGGCACGATCTCGAGCCCCGGCAGCGCGAGCAGCGCCGCCAGCTCGCGCGCCTTGTCGCGGTTGAACGTGGCGAGGACGAACTTCACTTCGCCGCCGGCGGCAGCAGTCCCGAGCCGTCGAGCAGCCGGTGCTGGTGGGCGGCGATGCGGCGCACGCCGGCGCGCGCCGCGCGCAGCATCGCGCGCAGGTCGTCGTCGCCGAACGTCGTGCCCTCGCCCGTGCCCTGCACCTCGACGAAGCGGCCGCTGCCCGTCATCACGACGTTCATGTCGACCTCGGCCGTCGAATCCTCGGCGTAGTCCAGGTCCAGGCACGGCACGCCCTTCACGAGACCCACCGAGATCGCGCACACGACGTCGCGCAGCGGCGCGCGCACGAGCGCGTTCTGGTTCGAGAGCTTCACGAACGCGTCGTGCAGCGCCACCAGGGCGCCGTTGATCGCCGCGGTGCGCGTGCCGCCGTCGGCCTCGATCACGTCGCAGTCGAGCGTGATCGTGCGTTCGCCGAACGCGGTCAGGTCGGTCACCGCGCGCAGCGAGCGCCCGATGAGGCGCTGGATCTCCTGCGCGCGGCCGCCCGTCTGGCTCGTGCGCGGCGTGCGCGAGCCGGTGGCGCGCGGCAGCATGGCGTACTCGGCGGTGACCCAGCCCTTGCCGCTGTTCCGCATCCAGCCGGGCACGCGCTCCTCGACGCTGGCGCTGCACAGCACGCGCGTGCGGCCCATGTGCACCATCGCCGAGCCCTCGGCGTGCGACATCACCCCGCGCTCGATGCGGAACGGCCGCGGGCGGTTGGGGGCGCGGCCGTCGGGGCGCGCGAAGGCCGCCTCGGCGGCCGGGGCGGCCTCGTGTTCGCGGATCGGCTTCGGCTTCCGGGTCACGTCGTCGGCCCTCCGAACGGGGGAATCGGGTCGTGCACGCGCTCGAACCACGGCAGGTCCGTCTGGTCCACCACGGTGACGTGCGGGAGCGGACGGCCGAGGAACGCCTGCGCGATCGTGGCGAAACTGCGCCGGCGCGGCTCGTCGCTGAGGAAGAAGTGGTGCTGCGGCCCCTTCGGGCCGGGATCGGGGGCGAGCTGGCCGCGCTCGGCCAGCAGTTGCGCGGTCGCGCGCGCGGCCTCCGCGCCGGAGTCGATCAGCGTGACCGCCGGGCCCATCAGCTCGTGCAGCAGCGGCGCGAGCAACGGGTAGTGCGTGCACCCGAGGATCAGGCTCTCGAGGTTCGCCGCGCGCAGCTCGGCCAGGTACTCCTCGGCGACGAGGTGCGTGACGCGGTGGTCGAGCCAGCCCTCCTCGACGAGCGGCACGAACAGCGGGCAGGCCCGCGACAGCACGTCCGCGCCCGGGGCGAGCCGGTGGATCGCCTCGACGTACGCGTGGCTGCTCACGGTCGCCAGCGTGCCGATCACGCCCACGAGCCCGCGCGGGCTCACCGCGACGGCCGCCTTCGCCCCCGGCTCGAGCACGCCCACGATGGGCAGCTCGTGGTGGCGCGCCCGCAGCGCGTCGAGCGCGTGGCTCGAGGCCGTGTTGCAGGCGACGACGATGCACTTGACGTTCTGGCGCACGAGGAACGACGCGATCTCGAGGCTGAAGCGCGTGACGGTCTCGCCCGACTTGTTGCCGTACGGCAGGCGCGCGGTGTCGCCGAAGTAGACCACCGCCTCGTGCGGGAGCTGGCGGAACAGCTCGCGCACGGCGGTCAGGCCGCCGATGCCGGAGTCGAACACGCCGATGGGACGCGGGTCGTGGGTCGCGGGCATGTCAGTACGCCTCGTGCGGGTCGATGGGCTGGTCGAGCGGCAGGTGGCCGCCGAGCGACGCGATCGGCGCGCCGCCGCAGACGAGCAGCACGCGCCGCACTTCCGG
>CAZIXL010000629.1:0-2438 GCA_964542885.1 uncultured bacterium | reverse complement strand
AGGCTCGTGGACACGATCGCGGTGACGGTGACCGCGTAGACCAGCAGCTCGCCCGAATAGCCGAAGAAGGTGGACTCGTCGCTCGCGGGCTCGAACGCCAGGTAGAGCGTGTCCCGCCAGCTCGTGTCACCGCACACGGGCTCGAACGCGTGCCGCGCGCCCGGCAGGCCTTCGGGGGCGCCGTGGGTGAGGAAGAACCTCTGCTCGCGCGGCGCCGCGGCCAGGAGCACGGGGAGCACCAGCAACGCGAGGACCCGCGAGGCACGGCGCTTTCTCGACGGTCGAGTCGTTGGGATCATCGTCGCTCTCGCGGGCCGCGGGCGGCCTACCGGTACAGGGCCTTGATCTGTCCCCAGGTGCGGCCCCGGACCGGAACCGCCAGACACGAGCTTCCACTGCCCCACGTGCACGAGTTGCCAATGGCAGGTGAAGGTGTCACGAACGGGCCGGGGGGCGGTCCCGCGGCGGACGCGCGCAGCACGATCTCGGCGGAGTTGAACACGAAGCAGACCGGCGTTTCGCATCCCGGGCACTCGCCGGTCGTGGTCCGGGCGAAGAACAGCGACAGGATGCCGGCGAGATAGTTCTGCCCCGCCTGCAGGGTGAACGCGTTCGCGTCCGGCACGCCGACGCCGACGATGATCCGCAGCTGCGAGGCGTCCCCGCCCGTCCTCGGGTACAGGTAGCTCTGCGCCACTGCGCTGCCGGTCGCCGACCACACGTCGGCGCAATCGCCCTCGAAGCCCGTGGGCATCGCCGCGGCGATCTGCCCCTGGCGACAGCCACCCGGCTGCACCTGCCACCAGTCGGGCAGCGGCGAGACGTCGGAGACGTAATCCAGCACGAGCCGCCAGCCCACGACGTCCGCGACGTCGGCGCCGGGCGCGATGCTCATGACGAGGCGCCGCTCACCGATGTTGAACTGGCACTCGGGAACGATGTTGGGTGTGCCATTTTCGTCGCAGCCGCTCCAGCGCAGCGACAACTCGCCCTGCGCCGCAGCCGGCAACGCGAGCAGCAGCGTGGCCGCCACCACGAGGACCGGCGCGCGGCAAAAGCGAAGCGGTCGCCCGGAGAGCGACCGCTTCGCATTCACGACCCGTGACACGGAGGTCAACGGTAGAGGTTCTTCACCGCGCCCCACGTGCGATTCAGCGCCGGCGTGCTGGCCGGGCAGTTCGTGGGCGTGCCGTTCCAGGTCAGCCAACGGTTGGTCGACTCCTGCGTCAGCTGCTGGTCGTGCGCACCCAGCGGCGTCTGCAGCTTGCACTCGTTGAGCACGATGCAGGCGGGGATGTCGCAGCCGGCGCAGGCGCCGGTGCCGGCCGTCTTCTGGTGGTTGATGGAGATGCGGAAGACCCAGTACTCGGTGCCGTCGGCGTTCAGCGGGATTTCGCTGCCCGCGGGAATGGCCGCGGCGCCGTTGAGCCGCACCCAGTTCGCGCCGTGGATGCCAGTCTGGACGGTCGTGACGGGCGTCGGGTTGTTGAAGTTCCAGATGTCCGTCGTGCAGCCGGTCGCGTTGTTGTTCGGATCGAACGACATGGACGCGGAGTTCGCGCGGCAGCCGCCCGCGTTGACCGCCCACCAGTCCGGAATCGCGCCGCTTTCGAACGTCATGTCGACCACGGCGGACGTGCCCAGGTAGTCGGTCATGTCCACGCCGAGGACCACCGAGCCGTACATGAAGTTCGAGCCGCTGTTCGTGTTGCAGGCGAACGTCGCGGCCGTGGCGCCGTCGACGGAGCAACCGTTCCAGTACAGGTTCAGGCCCGCCTGCGCCAGCGCGGACGTGGCTCCGAAGACCAGGAGAGCAGCCGCCAGAGTAAGCACTCGCTTCATGGGTTCCTCCGTTTGAATCTTGCGCGGGTGAGAAACACTTTCATCGACTTCGCCGTCGTCGCTTCAACTCGTCGCTGCCGTGGGCGCACCTTGGAGCGGAAGATGGATCACCGGCCCCGCCCGGGCTCGCGGACATGCCAGTGGGCTCTTGGTCGAGCACTGTTTGGCTGACACCCGAGCGGACACAGGAGGGGAGGCGTCGAGGTGGCTTTCGCTCGGTCTGGTCGGGACCTCCAATCCTTTCCCTGGAGTGGGCTCCGGTGTTGATCGGCGAGCTTCGGCCCGATGCAGGCCCACCGCCGGGGGAGCTACCGGTCTCACGCGGCGGCAGTATAGGGAAAGCTCGGGGCGAAGCAAAGGGAGAGCCCGGGACCCTGTCCCGGCGCACGTCTCCCGGCACTGGCATCGGCAGCTCGCGGCACCGGCTTCAGGCTCCGTCGCCGCGCCGGGGTCGGTCCCCGCCCCGCCGGATCGTCGCCCGCCGGAGAACGGCCCGGTGGCCGGCGCCGGGTGGCCCCGGGGGCGCGCGCGGCGCGCGCGAGCACGGACCGCCGCGGCCGGCCGGCGGGCCGGCGAAAGCGGCCCCCCCGCGGGGG
>CAZIXL010000628.1:0-2438 GCA_964542885.1 uncultured bacterium | reverse complement strand
CCCTAGTCCCCGTCGGGGTGGTAGCGGACGGCGAGGACCGAGAGGTCGTCGGTGGGCAGCTCGCGGCCGGTCCAGCTGCGGACTGCGGCGAGGACCTCGTTCGCGAGGACGTCGAGCGGGTGGCGGCGGAACTCGGTCACCGTCTCGATCAGTCGCTCGTCGCCGAACGCCTGGCCCGTCACGTTGCGCGCGTCCAGCACGCCGTCGCTCGCGGCCACGACCACGTCGCCGACCAGCAGGCGCACCTGCTCGTCGCGCCACTCGCCGGCTTCGCGCGCACCCAGCTCGGGGCCGCCCGAGGTCAGGCGCACGATCGGGCTGTCGTCGGCCGGCACCCAGATGGGCGGCGGGTAGCCCGCCGTGCACGAGGAGAGCAGCCCGCTCGCGGACAGCCGCGCGAGCCACGCCGCGACCGTCGCACGGCCGCCGGTGCGCTGGAGCAGGTCCGCGTTCAGCTTCGCCGCCGCGGCCGAGGGCTCGCGTTCCGCCGTGGCCGAGCCCGCGAACAGGCCCAGCACCATCGCCGCCGTCACGACCGCGCCCACGCCGTCGCCCGCCGCGTCGACCGCCGCCAGCGCCTGCACGCCGCTCGCGAACGGCACGCGCTCGCACGCGTCGCCGCCCTCGAGCAGGCTCGAGATGCGCGCGTAGCCGATCTCGTAGCGGCGCGTCTCGTGCCGCCCCGCGTGCAGCAGCGTGATCTCGGTGAGCCCGCTCGCCTCGCGCAGCTGCCGCGCGTGGCGCTGCGAGCACACCAGGGTGGTCGCACGCTCGATCGCGCCCGCGACCGGCGGCAGGATCGCCTGCAGCGCGTGCATCTCCTCCTCGGCGAAGACGGGCGCCGGCGAGCGCCGTGCCAGGTTCAGCACGCCGAGCACGCCCGACTCGGTCTCGAGCGGCACGCAGATCGCCGACTCGATCGCCTCCTCGGCGGTGCCCATCAGCCCTTCGCCGCGCACCGCGCCGTTCAGCACCAGCCCCGTGCGCTTGCGGTAGACCCACTCCGAGATGCTGTTCGGCCGCCACTCGCTGTCGCGCCCGATCAGCTCGGGGCGGATGCCGACCCCCGCGACGATGCGCAGCCGGCCCGTCTCGGGGTTCACGAGCATCAGCGACGCGCGCGTCGAGCCCGTCGAGCGGATGAGCGGCGAGAGCAGCCGCCCCCCGATCTCGCGCAGGTCCAGCGACGGCACGACGAGCAGGCTCTGCTCCAGCAGCTCGCCCGCGAGCGAGCCGGGGAGCAGCGCGGGATTCGGGGTCGTCGAGGGATCCTTCAAAGGTCTCTCCGCCGCGCGCCGGTCAGGCCGCCCTGGCCTCGCCGGCGGCGCCGTACACGGCCTTCCGCAGGCGGTCGAGGTGGTACGGCTTCGTGAGCACGGCGTTCGTGACCCGGTCGGCGACGGCCTGCTCGTCCGCGTCCAGTTCGTCGCCGGTCATGAGCACGAGGTGCGCGCCGGCGCAGTGCTCGCGCATGCGGGCGAGCAGCTCGAGCCCGTTCACGCCGGGCATGTGCAGGTCGACGAGCGTCGCGGTGAGACGGGGCGACTCGGCCGCGAACAGCTCCAGGGCCTGCTCGGCCGTGTCGGCCACGATCGCGCGGCAGCCGATCGCGCGGGCCATGGAGCGCGTGACGTCGAGGACGGCGGGATCGTCGTCCACGATGAGCAGCAACGGGCGCGGGATCGAGCCCGACGACGGCGGGTAGGGCACGGCGAAGCCTCCTCCTGGCGAGGTGCACGAGACGGAGGGGCCGTCGTCGGCCCTGTCATCGGCCCCGGAACGGTCGTGCTTGAGGCGAACGTCGCGCCCTGCGGCCGCAACGGCCGCCACTTGACCCGCTCCCGAGGGCTCGCCCAGACTTCCGGCCGCCCCGACCGACCAGGAGGAAGACCCGCATGCCGACCCGGCCCTCGCGCCGCCTCGACACGTTCCCGAACCCGACACCGAAGCGCGACTACTGGATCCGGCACGAGTGCCCCGAGTACACGGCCGTCTGTCCCGTCACCGGGCAGCCCGACTTCGGCACGATCGTCGTGCTCTACGTTCCCGACCGGACCTGCGTCGAGCTCAAGTCGCTCAAGCTCTACCTGTGGTCCTTCCGCGACGAGGGGCACTACTTCGAGCAGGTCACGAACCAGATCCTCGACGACCTCGTGCGCGCGACGAAGCCGCGGCGCATGACGGTCGTCGGGCGGTTCAACGTCCGCGGCGGCATCACCACGCAGGTGGTGGCGAAGTACACGGCCCGTCGCGGCCGCTGACGGCGACCTCGCCCCGGCCGCGCGAGGTCGCCGGTACCGCCGGCGCGGCACGCCGGCGTTCCGGGGGCAGCGCATGAAACGCATCCCGCTTCTCGCATCGGTCGCGGTCGCGCTGCTCGCGTTCGCCGCGCCCGCGCGCGCCGCGAGCGGGCGCGCCGCGGCGCCGCCGCCGCTCCC
>CAZIXL010000627.1:0-2443 GCA_964542885.1 uncultured bacterium | reverse complement strand
ACGGCTCGCCGTTCGCGACGGGGCCGCGGCGGTAGCGCTCGTGGTCCTCGCGCGCGGCGCGGCCGTGGTAGTCCCAGCCGGTCCAGTAGTCCTTGTGGCAGGCGAGGCACGCCTCGTCGGAGGGCTTCGCGGCGAACGCGGCGCCGGCGCCGTGGCAGTCGCTGCACCGGCGCACGTGGCAGCCGCCGCAGGAGCGGTCGAAGAACGCGTCACCGTCGCGGCCCATGGCGCGGCGGGCGAACGCGCGCGCGGGCGCGCGCGTGGCCATCACGCCTTGCAGCACGCCGCGCTGCGGGGCGTGGCAGCGCACGCAGGCCGTGTCGGCCAGCGCCGCGTGATCGGGCACGGGCGCGGCGACGGCCGGGGCGGGCGCTTCAGCGACCAGCAGCCAGCAGGCGGCGATGCAGGGAATCGTCCAGCGCACGAAGGTCGATCGCTTTCCGGTAGACGGGGTCCTGGGCGGTGTCGTGGCAGTCGAGGCACAGGTTGACGGCGAAGAAGCGGCGCAGCTCGGCGGCGTTCAGCGGGCGCGCGCCGTCGCGGGCGATGGCGGCGTGCGCCGTCACGCCGCGTTCGTCCATGGCGAGGAAGCCGTCGAGCGGCTTTGCCGGGTTCTTTTCGCACAGCAGCGTGGGGCGGATGCGGCCGCGCTCGACCGCGTACTGGCCGAAACCCGCGAACGTCGGGTTGCCGTGGCACTCGGCGCAACCCACCGCGCGCGTGCCGGTGTTGTGGCCGAAGAACGGCGCGAAGCGCAGCTGCGGCTTGCCGCGGAAGTTCTCGACCTCCTCGTTCTTGGTGAGGACGCCGTCCTCGCGGATCACGGTCACGAACGTCTGGCAGCCGGGCGTGACGGGCGAGACGCGGCCGTGCGCGTCGAGCGCGAGCGGGAAGGGGTAGAGCGTGCGCACGTCCTCGGTCTCGCTGAAGGCGCCGGGCGTCTCGCGCCCCTGCACGACGTCCCACGCCGTCTCGCGCCGGTCGTACGTCGTGTGGCAGCCGTAGCACTGCGTGACCGAGCGCGAGTGGCAGGACGCGCACGCGACGCGCGCGTGGCCGGCCACGTCGTGCTCGGGGGTGGCCGCGATCACGGGGCTGCGCAGCAGCCGGCCGCTGCGCTTGAGCACGACCATGACGCTGTCGTCGCGCTGGAAGACGTTCGAGTACGGCCGGCCGCGGCCGGTGAGCGCCACCCGCATGCCCGGCCGCAGGCGGAAGCCGTACTGGCGCGATTCGCGGATCGGCGCGTCGCTCTCGCGCGTGACCTCGACGAAGCGCGGGGCGCTCGTGCCGTCGCCGTGGCAGTCCTCGCAGCGGATCTCGAGCTGCCCCGCCATGCGCCCGCTGGCGTAGCCGTCGCCCATGATCTCGCGCGACGTGTGGCAGTCGATGCACTCCATGCCCGCCGCGAAGTGCGCGTCGGGCGCGATGTGCGTGAACGTGCGGTCGTCGCTGCCGGGGCGCGGACCGGGCAGGCCGTGGCGCGTGGGCACGAGCGCGTTGTTGTTGTCGTTGAGCCCCTGGTAGGTGAGCGCGATGCGGCCGCTGCGGTGGTGGCACTGCAGGCACGCGCTCATGGGCGGCAGGCCCTGCATCGCGTGCGTCGGCCCGTAGGGCTGCCTGCCCTTCATGGTCGGATCGCCGCCCGCGTACATGGCGCCCTCGCCGTACGGGAAGTGGCAGGCGGCGCAGCCGGCCGGGTGCCCGGAGCCGTCCGTCGCCTCGTTCTGGCGCCCGAGGTGGCAGCGCGCGCAGAACTTCCGGTACAGCTCGCCCGAGAGGTGGTCGAGCCCGGCCACCGAGTGCTCGTCGAACGGCCGGCCCGCGGAGTCGAACTGCGCGCCGGCGCGGGCGGCGAAGCCGTGCCCGGCGCCCTCGCCCTCCCAGGTCGCCTGGATCTGCGCGATCATCCCCGAGTTCGTGTACATCTGGCTGCTTCGCATGCGCTCGAGCTGCGCCTGGTGGCACGGCCCGCAGCCCTGCTCCCAGCGGCCGGGGTAGGAGGGGTCGGCGACGCCGAAGAGCCCGCGGTGTGCGGCCTCCTTCGTGCGGCCGTCCGCGTCGCCGCCGTGGCAGGGTACGCAGCCGGTGTGCGAAGCGGAGGCGGTCTCGATGCCGTCGTGGCAGCGCAGGCACGAGGCCTTCGGAGCGCCGAACCGGCAGCCGATCGGCGCCAGTGCGAACGCGGCGGCGAGCAGCGCCAGCGCCGCCCGCTTCCCGCTCCACCCGGACCTCACCCGCACGTCCAGCACGCTGCCCCTCCCCGGATCCCGGCCCGCCTCGCGCGGCGCCGGTCGCGGCCGGGCGCGCCCTCCCGGCACGCCCCGCGGCAGGGTAAAGCGAAAAGCCTGCCAAACGCAGGCGGCGCCCGCCGGAGCGGGCGCCGCCGTTCCCCGGTCCCGGGGAGATGCGACCGGGTTTCCGTCTAGAAGAGCACCTGCAG
>CAZIXL010000626.1:0-2450 GCA_964542885.1 uncultured bacterium | reverse complement strand
GACGATCGGCGAGCTGCCCGAAGCGCTCCGGCTGCCGGCCGCCGCGCAGCGCCAGCGGCGCGCGCTGCGCGAGGGCCGGCGCATCGTGGAGCCGGGCCTGCGCGCGGCGCTCGCCGCGTTCGCGCGCCCGCTCGCGGTGCTCGACTTCGAGACCGTGAACCCGGCGGTGCCCTGCTGGGACGGCTGCAGCCCCTACATGCAGGTGCCGGTGCAGTTCAGCGTGCAGCGCCAGGCGCGCGGCGGCTGGCGCGAGACGGGCTGGATCGCGCCGCGAGGCACCGACCCGCGGCCCGCGTGCGCCGAAGCGCTGCTCGCCGCGTGCGAGGGCGCCGCGACCGTGCTCACCTACAACGTCGCCTTCGAGCGCGGCGCGATCGCCCACCTGGCCGCCGCGGTGCCGGAGCGTGGCGATGCGCTCGCGGCGCTCTCGGCGCGGCTCGCCGACCTGCTGCCCGTCGTGCGCGACCACGTGTACGACCCGGCGTTCGGCGGCAGCTTCAGCATCAAGCACGTCCTGCCCGCCATCGTCGGCGGCGACGGCTACGCGCACCTCGCGATCGGCGAAGGCGTGACGGCCGCGCGCGAGCTGGCGCGCCTGCTGCTCGCGCCCGCGCCGCCCGCGCCCGACGACGACCGGCGCACGCGCGCGGCGCTGCGCGAGTACTGCGCGCTCGACACGCGGGCCGTCGTCGAGTTGCTGGACGCGCTCGCGACGCTCGAGCCGAACGCCTGACCCGCGCGGCCGCCGCGCGTCAGCCGAAGTGCGCGAGCCGGATCACGTACCAGCACGCGGCCGAGACCAGCCCCGCCGCGGGCATGGTGAGCACCCATGCCCACACGATCCGGCCGGCGACGCCCCAGCGCACCGCCGAGAGGCGCTGCGAGGCGCTCACGCCCGAGCCCACGATGGCGCCCGTGATCGTGTGCGTCGTCGAGACCGGGATCCCGAGCGCGCTCGCGCCGAACAGCGCGAGCGAGCCGGCGGTCTCGGCGCAGAAGCCGCCCACGGGCTGCAGCTTCGTGATGTTCATGCCCATCGTCCGCACGATGCGCCAGCCGCCCGAGAGCGTGCCGAGCCCGATCGCGCCGTAGCTGCCGAGGATCACCCAGAACGGCACCTGGAAGTCGCCGTGCAGGTAACCGATCGAGTAGAGCAGCGCGGTGATGATGCCGGCCGTCTTCTGCGCGTCGTTCGAGCCGTGCCCCAGGCTGAACGCGGCGGCCGAGAGCAGCTGCAGCCGGCGGAACAGCGTGTCCACCGCGCGCGGCGTGGACTTCCGGAAGATCCACACGGTCGCCAGCATGAGCAGGAATCCCAGCACCAGCCCGACCACCGGCGAGACGACGATGAACAGCACGGTCTTGGTCACGCCCGAGACGACGACCGCCTTCGGGCCGGCGGCGACCACGGCGGCGCCCACGAACCCGCCCATCAGCGCATGCGAAGAGGACGTGGGCAGTCCCAGCCACCAGGTGAAGATGTTCCAGAGCAGCGCGCCCGCCAGCGCCGCGAGCACGATCGCCGGCGTCACGATGGCCGGATCGACGGTGCCCTTGGCGATGGTCTTCGCCACGTGCACGCCGAACACGGCGAACGCGACGAAGTTGAAGAACGCAGCCCAGACCACGGCCTGCCGGGGCGAGAGCACGCGCGTGCTGACGATCGTGGCGATCGAGTTCGCGGCGTCGTGGAAACCGTTGCTGTAGTCGAACGCCAGCGCGACCGCGATGATGAACAGGATCTGCGGCGGAAAGGGCAGCTCCATCGCGCTCACCGGCTCTTGATGACGATGGACTCGATCGAGTTCGCCACGTCCTCGCACTGGTCGGTGGCGCTCTCGAGGCGCCCGAAGATCTCCTTCCAGCGCAGGACGTCGAGGATGTCGTGCTGGCCCGAGAACAGGTCGGCCACGACCTGGCGCGAAATGCCGTCGGCCTCGTTCTCGAGCCGGTTGATCTCGATCGTGAACGCGACGAGGTTCTTCATGTCCTTGAGACTGTCCACCGCGCGCTCGATCTGCTGCGCGCTGTCCACCAGGATCTGCGTCATGCGCACGGCCTCGGGCCACGGCTTCGTGACGCGGAACAGCACGAGCCGGCTGCCGATCGCCTCGGCGGCGTCCACGACGTCGTCGAGCCCGCTCGCGAGGTCGTGGATGTCCTCGCGCTCGAGCGGCGTGATGAACGTGCGGTTCAGCCGTTCGAACAGCTCGTGCGTGACGAGGTCGGCGCGGTGTTCGATCTCCTTCAGCGCCTTCGCGCGCTCCTCGAGGCGGTCGAACGACTGCATCATCTGGTGGAGCTGGTCGCAGCTCTCGCGAACCAGGGCGGCCTGCCGGCGGAACAGGAGGAAGAAGTCCTCCTCCTTCGGGAACAGCGAGAACATGCGGTCGTCTCTCGGTCTCGGGACGGGAACGGACCACGGGCGGCACGGATGGCGCGGGAGGACT
>CAZIXL010000625.1:0-2451 GCA_964542885.1 uncultured bacterium | reverse complement strand
CCATGCGTCTTCGCTACGCGCCCTTCTTCCTCCACGTGGTGCCCAGCACGGCCAGCGAGTGGAAGTGGCTCCCGTTCTTGAGCCACGAGGCGAAGCGGCGGAGCGGGTTCCGGTGCGGGCGCCACGACAGCCGCCACTTCTCGGCCGCGAGCATGCGGTCGGTCGTCAGCAGGTCGGTCGGGCGGTGCAGGTCCAGCTCGTACGCGGGTTCGAAGCGCTCGTGCAGGCGGTCGAGCAGCACGCACGCGTCCTCCCACGTGACGTCGCTGTCGCGCGAGAGGCTGATGTCCCACGTCATCACCAGGCGGCCGCCCGGCTTGAGCACGCGCGCGAACTCGTCGATCGCGTCGAAGCGCCGCGGCGCGTGCTCGAGCACGCTCACGCAGGCGACCGCGTCGAAGTGCGCGTCGGGCCACACCAGCGCCTCGATCGGGCTCACGCGGTAGTCCACGATCCGGCCCGTCACCTCGTTGGCCTTCTCGTAGACCGGCGAGAGGCGCGGGTCGATGTCGGCGGCCGACACGGCGGCGCCGGCGCCGGCGAGCAGGTAGGAGAAGAACGAGAAGCCCGAGCCGGCGTCGAGCACGCGCTCCAGCGGACCCTGGCGCAGGTTCCACCAGCAGTAGGGGAACTCCCACCGGCGGCTCCAGTTGTAGAGGCGGTCGCCCGTGTAGGCGAGCGCGTCGCAGAAGAGCGGGCGCGTGCGCACGACGAACCTCGCGATGAACGCCTCCATCTCGCGCGCCTCGTGCTCGAGCCGCGGGGTCTCCAGGTCGCGCATGCGCGCGAAGCCGTTGCGCGCGAACGGCTCGTGCAGCATCGGCTCGCTCCAGCCGCCGATCGGCGACTCGATCGGCATCGCGGCCGGGGTGCGCTCCGTGGCGGGCGCCTCGCGCCGGGGCGCGCGCGCGGTTCGCGGGGCGGTCGTGATCGTCTCCATGATCGTCCTCCCGGGCGTCAGTGCCCGACGTTGCGTCCCGTGGTCACCATGAGCACCGTGCCGAGCAGGATGCCGAGGTCGGCCCGGAGCGAGCGCTCGCGGATGTAGCGCAGGTCCAGGTCCAGCGTCTCCTGGAAGGTGATGTTGTCGCGGCCGACGAGTTTCGCGAGCGAGGTGATGCCGGGCTTGACCGACAGCACGAGCCGCGCCGCGCGGCCGTAGTACGGCATCAGTTCGGGGATCTCGGGCCGCGGCCCCACCAGGCTCATGTCACCCAGCACGACGTTCAGCAGGTTCGGCAGCTCGTCCAGGCTCGTGCGGCGGATGAACCGGCCCACGCGCGTGACGCGCGGGTCCTCGCCGGGATGGAAGCGCAGCGTCTGCACCTCCTCGGCGGAGTACGCGTAGTCGTAGAGCTTCGGGAAGCGTTCGCGGGCGTCCACGTACATGCCGCGGAACTTCCAGAACGTGAACGGCCGGCCGCCGCGCCCGATGCGCGTCTGCCGGAAGAACGCCGGGCCCGGCGAGTCCAGCTTCACGGCCGCGGCGACGGCCAGCAGGACCGGCGAGACCAGCAGCAGCCCGATCGCCGCCAGCACGCGGTCGAGCGCGTCCTTCACGAACTCGCCGAAGCGCGTGTAGCGGCCGACGCGCCGCCACTCGTCGGCGTCCGGGAACGCGAGCGGGCCCGTGCGGCCGTGGGTCACGTCGTCGAGCGCGCTGCCCAGCCGCTCGACCAGTTCGCCCGGCTGCCCGAGGTCGTCGAGCACCTCGGCCGACGCGCGCGGGGCGCGGGAGGGCGGGTTCATGCGGCCTCCATCACGTCGTCGACGCCGTCCGCGGCCCGCCAGCCGTTGACCGTCGCCGGCGCGACCCGCCAGCGATTCGAGATCTTGCGGACCGCGGCGATCACGTCGTCGGCGTCGTCGTCGCTCATCGAGGCCGACAGCGGCAGCGACACGGTCGTGTCGCCGATCGCCTCGGCGACGGGGAAGTCGCCGCGGCCCGTGCCGAGGTGCTCGCGGTACCAGCGGTGCAGGTGGACCGGCACGAAGTGCACGCCGGTGCCGATGTTCTCGGCGCCCATCGCCTTCAGGAACTGCATGCGGTCGCAGCCCAGGCGGTCGAACTGCAGCCGGATCGTGTACAGGTGCCGGCCGTGGCGGGAGCCGCCGCCGTCGCTCACCTGCGGGATCGTGACGGTGTCGAGGTCCGCGAACGCCGTGTCGTAGCGGGCCCACAGGCGCTGGCGCACGACGAGGTTCGCCTCGAGCCGCGCCAGCTGGTGCAGGCCGAGCGAGGCCTGCAGGTCGGTCATGTTGTACTTCCAGCCGGGCTCGGTCGTCTCGTAGGGCAGGAAGCCGCCGGGCGAGTAGCGCTTCCAGGCGTCCTTGTCGAGGCCGTGCAGGCGCAGCGCCTTGATGCGGTCGTGCGCGCGGCGCTCGAGCATCGTCAGCATGCCGCCCTCGGCGGTCGTCATGTTCTTGGTCGCGTAGAAGCTGAACGCGGTG
>CAZIXL010000624.1:0-2459 GCA_964542885.1 uncultured bacterium | reverse complement strand
GGCTCGAGGGACGCGGTTGCGGGCCCCGGGAGAGCCCGGGGTGACCCCGCCCCGGGGTACGCTGCGGGTGCCGAATCGCCGAAAACCCACTAGACTTCCCGCGCCCGCAGGAGTGCGGGCGCCCCGCTCCCCGGCGTGGCCGAAGTCCACAGGAGCCTCCATGAACCGCACGCACCGCATCACCCTCGCCGCTCTCGCCCTGACTTTCGCCCTTTCGCTGTCCGCGAATCCGGCCGGCGCCGAGGTCAAGCTGGGCCTCAAGGCCGGCATCGTCACGTCGCAGCTCGGCTCGGACCTGACCGACCTCAAGTGGCGCTCGGGCGTAGGTGGCGGCGCGTCGCTCGCGATCGACCTGACGCCCAACATCGCGCTGGTGCCCGAGGCTCTGTGGCTGCGCAAGGGCTCGACGTTCACGTCCACCGACGTGGTGATCGGCGGCACGAACTTCGGCAACATCAAGACGGGGATCGACCTCGACTACGTCGAGATCCCGGTGCTGTTGCGGCTGCAGACCGCGCCGTCGGCGCTGCGCCTGATGCTGGTGGCCGGGCCGACGGTGGGCTTCAAGACGAACGAGAAGCTCTCGACGACCGGGCTCGTGAACGCGTCGCTCTCGAGCGACGAGATCGAGACGTTCGACTTCGGCGCCGCGGTCGGTGCGGGCGTCATGGGCTCGACGGGCGGGCTGCACTGGACGATCGAAGCACGCTACGAGCAGGGCCTGACCAACGTTTCCAAGCTGCCGTTCGGCGGCGACCTCAAGAACGGCAGCGTGCAGGCGCTGGCCGGGCTCGAGTTCCCGCTCCTCGGACACTAGAGAAGGCGGCCCGCGCGCCGCCGGGAGTCCATACGATGTCGCCCAATCTCTCGCGCCGTGCGGCGACCATGCCGGCGTCGCCCATTCGCCGGCTCGCGCCGTACGCCGTCGAGGCCCGCAAGCGCGGCCTCGAGGTGCATGGCCTCAACATCGGCCAGCCCGACATTCCCACGCCGCAGGCCATCCTCGACCGCTACCGCACCTTCCCCGAATCGTACGTGCCCTACGGCCCGTCGCAGGGCCTGCCCGAGTTCCTCGAGGCGCTGCGCGGCTACTACGGCGGGCTGGGGGTGAAGCTCGCGACCGAGGAGTTGTTCGTCACGACCGCGGGCAGCGAGGCGATTCTGTTCACGCTCGCCGCGCTCTGCGATGCGGGCGACCAGGTGCTGGTGTTCGAGCCGTTCTACACGAACTACAACGGCTTCGCCGCACTGCTCGGAGTCGAGGCCGTGCCGGTGACGACGCGAGCCGAGGACGGCTACCACCTGCCCGACCGCAAGGCGATCGAGGCGAAGATCGGCCCGAAGACGAAGGCGATCCTCATCTGCTCGCCGAACAACCCCACGGGCACCGTGTACACCGACGCCGAGATCGACACGCTCGCGGCGATCTGCCGCGACCGCGGGCTGTACCTGGTCGCCGACGAGGTCTACCGCGAGTTCCTGTACGGCGGGCAGAAGCACCGCTCGGTGCTGACCCTCGAGGGCCTCGAGCAGCAGGCGATCGTCGTGGACTCGGTGTCCAAGCGCTACTCGCTCTGCGGCGCGCGGCTCGGCAACATCGCGAGCCGCAACCGCGGCTTCATGGACGCGATCCTGCGCATGGGGCAGGCGCGGCTCTGCCCGCCGACGGTGGATCAGTGGGCGTGCTGCGGGCTGACCGACGTCCCCGCCTCCTACACGCGGGGCGTGATCGCCGAGTACCAGAAGCGCCGCGACACGATCGCCGACGCGCTCGCGAACATGCCGGGCGTGCTCGCGCGCCGGCCCGAGGGCGCGTTCTACTGCTGCGCGAAGCTGCCCGTGGACGATTCCAACGCGTTCGCGATCTTCCTGCTCCAGGACTTCGCGCTCGAGGGCGAGACCGTGATGGTCGCGCCGCTCGACGGCTTCTACGCCACGCCGGGCCTGGGCCGCGACGAGGTGCGTCTCGCGTACGTGCTCGAGGTGCCCAAGCTCGAGCGCGCGATGAAGATCCTCGCGGCGGCGCTCGCGGCGTACCCGGCGAAGGTGGGCTGAAACGGGCGGCGGGGCGCCCGGCAAACCGCCCCCCCCCGCCAATAGCCAACGGCGCTACCCCGCCCCCCGGTAGCGCAAGCGGAACATCGCGACCAGCGCTTGCAGCTCGCGGGCCTGCTCGGCCAGCGATTCGGCGGTGGCGTTCAGCTCCTCGGTCTGCGCGGCGTTCGCCTGCGTGACCTGGTCCATGCGCGCGACCGCCTGGTTCACCAGATCGATCCCCGTGGACTGCTCGGCCGACGCGGCGCTGATGCCCGCGACCAGCTCGGTGACCCTCGCGACGGATTCGACGATGCCGCCCAGCCGCTCGCCCGAGCGGTTGACGAGCGCCGTGCCCTCCTCGATGCGGCGCGCCGAGCCTTCGACCAGTTCGCGGATCTCGCGCGAGGCCGCCGACGAGCGCT
>CAZIXL010000623.1:0-2463 GCA_964542885.1 uncultured bacterium | reverse complement strand
GGCCGCGCTCGCCGGCGCCGCGGCCGCGGCGACGGTCACGGGCGTGGTCGTGGACCGCAAGGGCCAGCCGCTCGAGTTCGCGAACGTCACCGTGCCCGCCCTGAAGCGCGGCGCCGTGACCGACGGCGACGGGCGCTTCACGCTCGAGCTGCCCGACGGTCCCGCGACGCTGGTCGTCTCGCAGATCGGCTACACGGCCGCGCGGCTCGCGGTGACGGCCGGCGGCGCCGCGGCGCCGCTGCGCGTGACGCTCGACGAGGAGCCCGTGCCCGTCGCCGAGGTGAACGTGTCGGCGTCTTCGTTCGGCAAGACCGGCAAGAGCGAGGGCGCGGTCGTGCGGCGCATGGACGTGTACATGACGCCGGGCGGCGCGGGCGACGTGTTCCAGGCGCTGCGCGCGCTGCCGGGCATCAACGCACCCGCCGAGGGCGCGGCGCTCTACGTGCGGGGCGGCGACCCCAACGAGACCGTGATCCGCGTCGACGGCGCCGAGATCGGGCACCCCTACCACTACGAGGGCGCTTCGGGCGGGCTCTTCAGCATCCTCGACACCTACATGCTGAAGAGCGCGTTCTTCTCGAGCGGCGGCTTCACCACGAAGTACGGCGGCGCCATGAGCGGCGTGCTCGACATCGAGACGCAGGACCCGATGAACCTGCGCACGGTGAACCTGTCGGCCAACCTCGCCGGCGGTGGTTTCTCGAGCACGTGGGCGCTGGTGCCCGACAGGCTGTCCGCGCTCGTCAGCGTCCAGCGCTCCGTGCCCGAGCTGCTGTTCCGGCTCTACGGTTCGGAGTCCGACTACACCCAGCCGCCGTGGAGCGAGAACGGCATCGCCAAGCTGCTGTGGCGCTACTCGCCCACCGGCCGTGCCTCGGTGTTCGGGATCGCGTCGACCGAACACCTGGGCCTGTACGCGGACGCGCTCAACGTGCGCCACGAGTACAGCTCGAACGCGAAGAACGCGTTCGGCGCCCTGCACGTGAAGGACGTGCTGTTCGGCCGCGCCGCGCTGCGCGCGAGCCTGACGAACCAGCACTACCGCTCCGGCTGGGGCTTCGCGGAGTTCGGCGGTCGCGACCGCGAGCACAACACGCAGGCCACGGCCGACGTCGTGTGGCCGCTCGGCAAGCGGCACGAGCTGTCGTTCGGCGGCGCCTGGCGGCGCGAGGCGCGCGAGCGCACCGGCGTGGCCGCGGCCGACAGCGTGGACCTTGCCAGCGGCGCCCCGCTGCGGCCGTTCGGGACGCGCGCGGTGGAGCGCGCGCCCGGCTTCTACGCCGAGGACAAGCTGCGCGTGTGGGGGCCGCTGTACGCCACCGCCGGCGTGCGCGCCGACTGGTCCGCGACCGAGGCTCGCTGGCTCGCCGACCCGCGCGCCGCGCTCGCGTGGCGCGTCGACGAGCACCAGACCGTGCGGCTCGCCGGCGGGCGCTACCACCAGCCGGCCGACCCGACGCTGCTCGACCAGCGCTACGGCAATCCCGACCTGCGCGCGCCGTTCGCCGACCACCTGATCGCCGGCTGGGAGTGGAAGTCCGACTTCGGCAACGTGCGCCTCGAGGGCTACCAGAAGCGCTACGAGCGGCTGCCCGTCGTGGACTCGCTCACCTGGTACCGCGCCGCCGGCACCGGGCTCGCGCGCGGCGTGGACGTGTTCGTCCAGGGCACCTGGAAGGACCTGAACGGCTGGGTGTCGTACGGCTGGATCGACGCGAAGCGGCGCGTGCTGGACGACCCGCGCGAGGTGCCGGCGAGCGGAGCGGTCCGGCACTCGCTCACCGTGGTCGGGCAGTACGCGTACAGCATGCGCTGGCAGGGCGGCCTGCGCTGGACGCATACGAGCGGCCGTCCCTACACGCCGGTCACCGGCGCCGTGTGGGAGCCTTCGCGCCGCATCTGGCGGCCCGTCTACGCCGAGAACAACTCGGGCCTCATGCCCGCCTACGACCGGCTCGACGTGCGGCTCATGCGGCTCTTCTCGCTGCCCGGCAGCGGCCGGCTGCCGGCCAGCTCGGTGTGCGTGGCCTACGTCGAGGCGATGAACGTGCTGGGCACGAAGAACGTGCTCGACTACGTCTACGACTTCGACTACTCGCACCGCTACGAGGACTACTCGTACTTCAGCCGGCGGCTGCTCGTGGCGGGCGTCTCGCTCACGTGGTAAGGAACCGCGCATGAGCCCCGACGCGCTGCGCATCGTCCTGGTCGACGACGAACCGCTCGCCCGCGCCCGCGCGCGCCGCATGCTCGGCGAGCTGGGCGGCGCCGAGGTCGTGGGCGAGGCCGGCTCGGCGAGCGAGGCCCTGCGCGTGATCGCGGAGGCGCGCCCCGACCTGGTGCTGCTCGACGTGCAGATGCCCGGCGACGACGGCTTCGCGCTGCTGGCGAAGCTCGACCCGCGGCCCGCGGTGGTGTTCGTGACCGCCTACGACCAGTACGCGGTGCGCGCGTTCGAGGAGA
>CAZIXL010000622.1:0-2469 GCA_964542885.1 uncultured bacterium | reverse complement strand
CGCACCGGCCAGCAGCGCGGCCCCGGCCACCGCGGCCAGCAGCGCCGCGCGTGCGGTCGCACCGGCCGCGGCGGTGCGCGCGGGCCGGCGGCGCGGGCGCGCCAGCTCGAACGCGATCGCGGCGGCGGCCAGCAGCGCGAGCCAGGCGAAGCGCGAGACCGGCCGCTCGATGAGCCGCGCGCCGTGGCTCGAGCGCGCCAGCGAGCCCATCGCCGCGGCCAGCCGCGGCAGTTCCCCGCCCGAGCGCGAAGCGGTGAAGTACGCGCCGCGCGTCGCGCGGCCCAGGTCGCGCAGCAGCTTCTCGTCGAGCCGGCTGCGCACGACCTCGCCGGACTCGTCACGCTTCACGTCGGTCGCCTGGCCCGACGCGTCGAGCACCGGGATCACGTCGCCGGCCGGCGTGCCGACGCCGACCGCGAACACGCGCACGCCGGCCCGCGAGAGCTCGTCGATCGAGCGGCGCGCGCCGCCCTCCAGGTCCTCGCCGTCCGTCCACAACACCACCGCCTGCTCCTCGCGGCGCCCCTGCGGCAGCAGCTTGAAGGCGGCGTCGAGCGCCCGCCCGAGGTCGGTCCCGGGCGTGCTCACCGAGGCGTCGGAGAGCGACTCGAGCACGAGGCGCACCGCCGCGTGGTCGAGCGTCAACGGGCAGAGGCGCGCCGCGTCGCCCGCGAACGCCACCACTCCGACGCGGCTGCCCTGCACGCGCTCGAGCAGCCCCAGCGCCTCGCGCCGGGCTTCGTCGAGCCGCGACGGCGCCACGTCGCGCGCGTTCATGCTGGCCGAGACGTCGACGGCGAACACGAGATCGGAGCCCTGCGACTGGCGGCGCACGGTCTCGCGGCCCCACTGCGGGCCCGCGGCGCCCAGCACGAGCAGCGCCACCGCGCCCAGCAGCAGCGCCGCGCCGAGGCGGCGCGAACGCGGCAGCGCCTGCCCGAGCAGCACGTGTCCGGCGCGCGGGCCCACGAGCGACTTCGCCGCGCGGTCGGCCCGCCGCAGCGAACGCAGCTCGAGCAGGCCGAGCACCGGCAGCGCCAGCAGCGCCCACAGCCAGATCGGGGTCTCGAAACTCACGCGGGGGCCCTCATGGCGCGCGGAACGCCCAGGTGGAGAGCGACAGCGAGTAGAACGCCAGCACGATCGCCGCGAGCCCCAGCAGCAGCGGCCCGAGGTCGCGGTACTCGCGGTAGACGAGCGCCCGGATCGGCGCGCGCTCGAGCCGGTCGATCTCGGAGTACACGCCGCTCAACGTGCTCGCGTCGCCGGCGCGGAAGAACCGCCCGCCCGTCCGCCGGGCGATCTCGACGAGCGGCCGCTCGTCCACGCCCACGTTCATCATCGTCTGCACGCGGCCCATGACCGGGTCGTCCACGGTCACGCGCTCGAGGCTCGGCCGCCCGACGAGGATCGAGTACACCTTCACGCCGAGCGCCCTGGCGAGGTCGGCGGCCGTGAGCGGGTCGATCGCGCCGCGGTTGTTCTCGCCGTCGGTGAGCAGCACCGCCACCTTGCTGGGCGTGCGGCTCTCGCGCAGGCGCTGCACGGCGGTCGCGAGGCCCATGCCGATCGCGGTGCCGTCCTCGGCGAGCCCGAAGTCGAGGCCGCCGATGAGCGTGACCAGCGTCTCGTGGTCGAGCGTGAGCGGGCACTGCGTGAACGCGGTCCCGGCGAAGCCCACGATGCCGATGCGGTCGTGGGGCCGCCCGCCCACGAAGTCGCGCGCCGTGTTGCGCGCGACGTCGAGCCGCGTGCCGCCGCCCATGTCGCCGGCGCTCATGCTGCGCGAGATGTCGATCACGAGGCAGATGTCGACGCCGCGCGAGTCCACCTCGCTCTGCTGGACCCCCTGCTGCGGCCGGGCCGCGGCGACGATCCCCAGCACCAGCGCCGCCCACGGCAGCACGCGCGCGAACTGCACGACGCGCGCCCACGCCCCGGCCGCGGGCAGGCCCGAGACCGTGCCCCAGAGCACCGCCGCCGGCCGCGTCCGCGGGTGCCGCGCGCGCCAGGCGAGCAACGCCGGCACCGCGAGCAGCAGCACGAGCAGCCACGGGTACTCGAAGCGGATCACGCCACCTCCCGCACGTCGCGGCGGCGCACGAGCGCCTCGACCGCCGCCTCGCAGCGCTCGGCCTCCTCGAGGCCCAGCGGCGCGCGCGCGAACTTCACGCGGTCCCACAACCCGAGCAGCCCCTCGAGCCGCGCCACCTCCTCGGGGCCGAGCCGCGAGTTCCGCAGCCGCTCGACCAGTTCGCCGCTCGTGTCGCCCGGCCGCGGCGTGCCCATGACCGCCTCGAGGTAGCGGCGCAGGATGCGCGTGAGCTCGAACGCGTGGTCGGCGAAGCGACCCGCCTGCGGCAGCCGCAGCGCGCGCAGCCGCGCCAGCGCGAGCAGCGCGTCGGCGCCCGGGTCGCGCGCGGGCGCGGGCGCCGCGGCGACCGGCGGCGGGGCCGGCACGGCCTTCCG
>CAZIXL010000621.1:0-2480 GCA_964542885.1 uncultured bacterium | reverse complement strand
GGCCCGCGCACGTCGAGCACGGCGGCGTGCGCGAGCCGGGCCAGCGCTTCCGCGGGCGCCGCGGCGCTCGCGTGCCCGCGGGGGGGCGCGGCGGCGTCCCCCGCGGGCGTGGCCGGTGGCGGGGCTTCGCCGCTCAACGCAGGACGCACACGCGGGTCGAGAGCGAACGCGCGCCGAGCGTGGCGCGCACGAAGTAAAGGCCCGCCGGCAGCGGACCGCCGCCGAAGCGAACGAGGGCCGGGCCGCCGCTGCCCGTGGCTGCCGCGCGGTCCACGACGCGGCCCGCGGCGTCGAGCAGCTCGAGCGCGACGCGGCCGCCCCCCGGTGCCGACAGGCGCACGGCGGGCGCACCGACCACCGGGTTCGCCGCCGCACGCAGCGCGAACGCGACGCCGGGCAGCGCGGGAACGCCCGTCGTGACCGGGCCGGCGTCGCCGAGGGCGATCGCGCGCACCTCGCCCGCGGTGCCGCGCGAGTCGTGCCACGCCACCAGCGCGGCGCCGGGCGCGGTCGCGACCATCTGGAGCTGCGTCTGGAACGACGGGTCGTCGCACAGCGCGAGGCCGTTCGCGGGCCAGCCCGCGGCGACCGCGCCGGTCGCCGTGACGTGTTGCGCGAAGACGTCGGTGTTCCCGTTGCGCAGGTCGACCCACGCGGCGAAGAAGCCGCCCGCGCCGTCGGGCACCATCTGCGGGTAGGTGGCGTCCCCGGTCGCGCCACACAGCAACGCGCCCGCGCCGGTCCAGCCCGCGGCGTAACTGCCATTGCCGAGCAGGTGGGTGAAGTAGAGATCCACGTCCGGCACGCGCTGGTCGCGCCACAGGACCCAGACGCCGCCCGCGCCGTCGGTCACGACGCGCGAGTCGGTCTGCGCGCCGGTGGACGTCGTCACGCGCTTGCCCACGTACAGCGTGCCCCAGCCCGCGACGAGCGTGCCCGAGGAGTCGAGGCGCGCGGCGTAGATGTCGTACGGCGCCGCCGCGGGCGACGTGCGGCCGTCGGTCCAGGTGACGAACACGCCGCCGGCGCCGTCGGCGGCGAGGTGGCAGTCGAGCTGGTCGCCGCTCACGGTGCACACCCGTTTGCCGCTCGTGCCCCACGGGTGGCCGCCGTTGGCGGCGACGCGCTGGACGGCGATGTCGGAGCCGGTGGTGTAGTCGAACGCGAAGTAGATGGGGAGGGTCATGATGCCGCCGCCAGAGCCGTCCGCGACGATTTCCCGGGGACCTTCGATCAATTGGTACCCCGCCAGGAAGGTGCCTTCCTGCGCGAGCACGCCGTCGGGACCGGTGAACCCGAACCGCGTTCCCCACTGGCCGCCGCCTGCCAACACGCTGCCGGCGACGAGCACCCGCCCGTCGGGCGTGCGCAGGGCACCGGGGAAGCGCAGGTAGCCCGAGGTGAGCAACGGGATCCCGGGCAGCGGCGCGCCGTCGTCGTCCCAGCCGGCGAGCATCGGCGTTGATCCGGGCAGGTCCGCGACGACGAACACGCGGTCGGTCGCGCCCGACACCACGACGCTCGGCACCGTGAGGTCCATCTGCAGGGACACCGCGTGCACCGCCTGCGAGCCGTTCGCGATCGCGAGCCCTCGGCCGTCCAGGTGCGCGAGGCCGATGGAGTCGGTGCCCACCTTGAACGCCACCCACGCGCCGCCCGCGCCGTCGGGCGCGAGACCGGGCCGCTCCTGCGGACCGTGGAAGAGGGGCATCACGGGCACACCGTCGGCGGCGATGGCCGCGCGGATGGGGAGGAGCGCGAGGCAGGCGGCGAGCAGCAGGCGTGCGGCGGCAGGTGGCATGGTGGTCTCCGTGGGGATCCGGTCGCGCAAAGGCTAGACCCGCCCACCGACGCGGCAAAGTGCGTATTGCTGCGACCGCCGTCCCGCACCATACTGCGCCGTCGGCGACCGGCGTCACGACCCGACCGGCCCCGCCGGTCCTGCGAGAGCATGCGAATCGTCCCGATCCTCCTCGTCGTCGTCACCCTGCTCGCCCTCCAGCCCCGGTCCGCGCCCGCCGCCGGGCGCGAGGCTTCGCTGCGCCGGGCCGAGGAGGCCGCCCGGCTGGTGGCGCACGCGCGCGAGCGCCTGCGCGAGCCCTCGATCAATTCGCGGCGCGTCGCGATCGGCGACCTCGAGCAGGCCGTGCGCCTCGCGCCCGCGCGCCCCGAGTACCAGCTGCTGCTCGCCCGCACCTACCTGCAGGCCGGCTTCCTGCGCTCGGCGCGCGAGTGCTTCGCGCGCGTCGCCGCGCTCGCACCCGACGAGCCGGAGGCGCGCTTCGGGCTCGCGCGCATGTGGCGCCGCGACTACCTCAAGTACCTCGATTCGACCTCGCTCGTCCGCGCGCTCGACCAGCTCGACTGGGCCACGCGGCTCGACCCCGGCAACGTGCCCGCCTGGGTCATGCTCGCCTCGCTGCGCCTGGAGCAGGGCGAGCCGGCGGCCGCGCTCGCGGCGGCGCGGCGGGCGTGCGGCG